>NZ_CP014482.1 GCF_001580365.1 Kocuria turfanensis
CGGCACCAGCTCCTGCCCCGCCCGGCCCCACAACGGCACCACCCCAACCGGCACCAGCTCCTGCCCCGCCCGGCCCCACAACGGCACCACCCCAACCGGCACCAGCTCCTGCCCCGCCCGGCCCCACAACGGCACCACCCCAACCGGCACCGTCACCGTCTGCGGACACTGGGAGCGAGAAGGAGCTCCTGCCCGGAGTGGCGCCCCGGGTTCCGGACACCAAACGGGACACCGATCGCGACGGCACCCTCGACATCAATGACACCGACCTCGACGGGGACGGCATCGACAACAAGGCTGACGACAACCTCGACGGCGATAAGTTCATCAATGAGGTTGATCCGGACATGGATGGGGACGGCCTGCTCAATGAGGAAGACCCGGACATCGACGGGGACGGCATCCTCAACGACAAGGATGAGGAACCCATACGCCCGGCACGAGTGGCGCCCGCCAAACCAACTCCCGAGACTGGTGTGCCCAGCGATCCTGTAGGGATTACGGCCCCTGCCGGGGGAACTCAGGCTGCTGGGACCTCGTCGGCCACCGGTGCAGTGCCGTCCCGCTGAGTTACACCTGGTCTCATAACTTGGTCGCCTGGGGGATGGGGTTAGCCTCCTTTCGTGGACACCAGGATGGCGGGATCATTGCCTGCCAGGGAGGATGTCCGCGTGGGACAGCGGAAGAAGTACACCCCGGAGTACCACATCGAGGCGGCGCGGCTAGTGATCGACACTGGGCACTCGATCGCCGAGGTGGCTCGGGAGCTCGGGGTCGGTGAGCAGCTGCTGGGCCGGTGGGTGAGAGCCGAACATGAGCGCTCGGGCGCCACCGGGGCGGAGGAGCCGTTGACGGTCGATGAGCGGGCCGAGCTGGACCGGTTGCGCCGTGAGGTGTCGGAGCTGAAGCTGGACAACGAGTTCCTGGGAAAAGCAGCAGCTTCGCGTCGAAGCAACACCGCAGGAACGGTACGAGTTGATGCACGCGCAGAAGGCGAACTTCGAGATCACCGTCGATGGCCCGACTACTGGGGGTGTCCCGCTCCGGCTACTACGCCTGGGCAGCCCGGTGCGCGGCGGGGCCGGGCCCGCAGGCGGTGCGCCGGGCGCAGATCGATCAGGCGGTGCGAACCGCCCATGAGCGTTCTGACCGGGTCGACGGGGCGCCGCGCATCACCGCGGCCCTGGCCCGGGAAGGGCTGGTGGTGAACCAGAAGACCGTGGCCGCCTCGATGCGTCGGCAAGGCCTCGAGGGCATCAGCCCACGCAAGTGGGCCCCGGTGACCACCGCCCCCGGCACGGCCACGCATGCGATCCCCGACCTGGTCGAGAGGGCCGTGCGGATGGACCACACCCTGCGGGGGAACGTCCCGGTCGGTGTGGTCTTCCACGCCGACCGGTTGAATACGCCCTCTAAGTGTACCCGGTCATGAGGTTGGTCGCAGGCGGCTAACCGGTGGGTGTCCGCCGAGTGCGCTGTGGCGTCTTTCAGTGTTGTAGTGCTCGATCCAGGGGGCAAGGGCCGCGGTGCGTGCGTCGTTGGTCGTGAAGACCTGCCGGTAGGCCCACTCGGTGGCCAGGGTGCGGTTGAGGCGCTCGACCTTGCCGTTCTGCCACGGGCAGTGCGGACGGATGAACACCTGTTTGGCCCCCAGCATCGCGACCACCTCCCGCACGGCCGCGGAATGACGGTAGGCAAAGGCGTTGTCGGTCATCACCCGCTCGATCCTCGGGATCCCGTGGCCGGCGAAGTAGACGGCCGCCCGGGCCAGGAACCCGGCGCAGGTGGTGCCCTTCTCATCGGCGTGGATCTCGGAGTACGCCAACCTGGAGTGGTCATCGACCACCGAGTGCACGTAGTCGAAGCCGGGTCCGTGGCGACGATCTCTGACCGCGTTCGCGCGCCCCAGGGCACGCCAGCCGCCACCATCAGGGATCCGCCCGAGCTTCTTCACGTCCATGTGCACCAGCTCCCCAGGGTGCTCGCGTTCGTAGCGCACCGCGGTGGTCTTCGAGGACCGGATCACCGCACCGGTGAGCGGGTCCAGCTCGCGCAGGTACGGGACCTGATGGCGGCGCAGGATCCGCCCTACCGTGCGTGCCGGGATACCCAGCTCACCTGCGATCCAGTCCTGGCCCTGCCGGGTCCTGGCGCGCAGCGCCAGGACCCGCTGCTCCGTGCTCGTACGTGTGCGGGTCGGGGTGGTGTGCGGGCGCGAGGACCGGTCCTGCAGGCCGGTCTCACCCTCGGTCTCGTAACGGGTGATCCAGTGGGCCACGCACTTGCGCGAGATGCCCATGGCCTTTGTCAACGACGGTCGAAAAGTGAGCAGTAGCGTCGCATCTGCTCAGTATTCGTCCGGCGTCGACAGGCCTTGGCGATGTGGGACTTCGGCATCCCGGAACGGTGCCGGGAGACGATGAGCAGCCTGCCGTGGACGGTGGTGCGGGCGTTACGGTGGGACACGGGAGCCTCCGTGGTGGATGTGGGCCTTAGACAAGCCACACCCCACCCGGAGGCTTTCCTCACGTCAACACCGTCCTGCTACCAATGTCCCGACTGGGTACATCTAGGCGGCCGAGGTGCTCCCCCAGACGACCGAAGCACGAGACGAGGAAAGGGGAACACAGCGCAGAACCCGCGAGACAGCCCAGGGTCCACCGGGTCCCCCGATCCGGGCCAGGTCACCCCTTCACGTTAAAGACGAGTGCCCCAGCTTCTGGGGAGCAGAGCCGGGGCACCCGAATGTCCGTGCACGAACGGATGAGAACGGGGTGTTCTCACTAGCAAACTATGCCCTCATTGACCCGGAAAATCAGGCCGTAGAGCACCCAGGGGAGCAAGCTTCAGGGAATCTTCACGTCGTCTTGAAAGAAGCTCAACAAACGACCTCGACTTCAGTCGTCAACCTCCAGCAACCAGAGGCCCCTCATCGGTGAGCGACCTCCGGGCGACCCCTTCGTGTGCCGAAGGAGCCTCGGACAATGGAGGGCGGAAGCTCTCGAATTCGCCGATAGAGGGTAGCCCTGGACATCCCGAGATCCCGGGCTACGTGAGTGGCCGACTCCCCCGACTCGATCAACCGGAGGGCACTTCGCATCTGACTGTCCGTGAAGATGGGGCGCCGACCACCCAGATCCTCATCCATAGCCCTGCTTGGTGTTGAAGGTCGCCTTGACGTCGATCTCGGTCAGGATGCCAAAGTCCTGGTCGGCCAAGGCGGCGCGGGTGTGCTCCACGGCCTGCTCGTAGGACACAGGGACAGTGCTGGCGCGGGTGTAGGTCATGGATGGCTCCTTCGACGGTTCTTCGACGACGTTGAGACTTCCGGATCCCAGGCTGTCAGGTTCCCGGGGATCAGGCCAGGGAAAGGAACAACTTCTCCAGATCCTTCTTATCCAGGGTTTCCTCGGGATTGGTCAGGCACTGCTCCAGGCCGCTGGCGATGATCGCGAAACCGGCCCGGTCCAGGGCCTTGGACACCGCCGAGAGCTGGGTGACGACGTCCTTGCAGTCACGGCCCTCCTCGATCATGTGCACCACGGCTCCGAGCTGTCCTTGGGCGCGCTTGAGGCGGTTGAGGGCGGGAATCAGGTTGGTCGGATCGAGCTGCACGAGGTTCTCCTGAGATGGTGCGGGGCGTATCGCCATCCTATACCCCAGGGGGTGTATTGACATACCCCGTGGGGTATAGGTAATACTGGGGCCACGACCTGCTTCAGAGAACCTCCCGGAAGGATTCCCATGACCTCCGCTTCCCCCACCATCACCACGCTCGAGCCCGGCACCCTGCGTCAGTGGACGACCGAGCACGAGGACCTGGTAATCATCGACGTCCGCTCGGCAGTCGAGTTCGCCTCCCTGCACATCGCCGGTTCCTACAACGTGCCCCTGCCCCTGTTGTCCGAGCACACCGCCGATCTGGCCGCGCGACTGGGTGAGCGGGTCGTGCTGGTCTGCCAGTCCGGGGCCCGCGCCGAGCAGGCCCGCCAACGGCTGGCCGCCGCGGGGATCGGCACCGCCTACGTGCTCACCGGCGGGGCGCCGGGCTTCGCCGACGCCAGCGGCGACGTCGTGCGCGGGGCCGCCCGTTGGGACCTGGAGCGCCAGGTGCGCATGGTCGCCGGTTCCCTGGTCCTCACCGGGCTGGTCGGGGGCCGGTTCGTCTCCCCGAAATTGCGCACCGTGGCCGGGGTCATCGGCACCGGGCTGACCTTCTCGGCCGCCTCCAACACCTGCGCGATGGGCAAGGCCCTGGCCGCGATGCCGTGGAACAAGATCGCCGAGGAGCCCACCGCCGCCACGGCCATCAACCAGATCCCCACCCTCTCCGCCTGACCCCGGCCGGCCCCGGCATCCCAGCCCGTTCCGGACCCGAGCACCGCGAGGAGCAGTCATGTCAGAGATCACCGTCACCGACGCCCAGAAGCGCCACATCCAGGACCAGGTCCTGGATGTGGCGCGAGGACTTCGAGGTCGCCGATGGTGTGTTTCCCGGCGCCCTCCACATTCCTATGGGGCAGCTGAACGCCTGGCACCAGGAGATCGACCAGGCCCGTCCGGTGATCGTGGTGTGCCGCAGCGGCCACCGCAGCGCCCGGGTCGCTGATGCGCTCAATGCGGCCGGTTACACCGCCGACACCATGGCCGGGGGCATGGCCGCCCAGCAGCGCGCCGGACTGCCCACCCGCTGACCCCCCGGTTCCGTCAAGACAAGGACACCCCTCATGACCCTCACGCTCGTGCTGACCTTGCTGCTGTCGGTGGTGATCGGGCTTTCGCTCGGTCTGCTGGGCGGGGGCGGGTCCATCCTCACCGTCCCGATCCTCACCTACGTCGCCGGGCTGGACCCCAAGGAGGCCATCGCGGCCTCTCTGTTCGTAGTTGGAGTGACTTCGGCCGTCAGCGCGATCACCCACGCCCGCAACGGACGGGTGAAGTGGCGCACCGGGCTGGTCTTCGGCGCGACGGGCATGGCCGGGGCCTTCGCCGGCGGGCTGGCCGGCAGCCGCATCCCCGGCACCGTGCTGATGATGGCCTTCGCCCTGATGATGATCGCCACCTCGCTGGCGATGATCCGCGGCCGCAAGAACAAGGCCTCCAGGACCCATGACGGCGAGCTGCCGATCCTCAAGGTCATCGCCGAGGGCCTGGTCGTGGGCCTGGTCACCGGCCTGGTCGGGGCCGGCGGCGGCTTCCTCGTCGTCCCGGCCCTGGCCCTGCTCGGCGGGCTGTCGATGCCCGTGGCCGTGGGCACCTCCCTGGTAGTCATCGCCATGAAGTCCTTCGCCGGGCTGGCCGGCTACCTCACCACCGTCACGCTGGACTGGGCCCTGGTGGGCGCGGTGACCGTCGCCGCCATCGCCGGCTCGATCGCCGGGGCACGGCTGGCCGGGCGGATCCCGGAGGCTGCCCTGCGCAAGGGGTTCGGGGTCTTCGTCCTGGTGATGGGGGTGTTCGTCCTGACCCAGGAGCTGCCCGGTGCGGCAGGGCTCGCCGTCGGGGCCACCGCCGCCGCGG
Source organism: Kocuria turfanensis (assembly GCF_001580365.1). Taxonomy (NCBI): domain Bacteria; kingdom Bacillati; phylum Actinomycetota; class Actinomycetes; order Micrococcales; family Micrococcaceae; genus Kocuria; species Kocuria turfanensis. Next base: position 5,521 of record NZ_CP014482.1, read on the forward strand.
CCGCTCTGGCTGCCGCGATCTGCTGGTTCGCCATTCCGAAGTGCCCGCTGCGCGCACCCCTGGCTGCCTGAGCAATCCCGTTCCGTCCCCGACCCCACCGACCATCGAGAAGGAGATCCCCGTGGCCACCATCGAGATCACCGAACAGAACTTTGCCGAGACCGTCGAGGGCAACGACGTCGTGCTCGTGGACTTCTGGGCGTCCTGGTGCGGGCCCTGTCGCATGTTCGCCCCCACCTACGAGACCGCCTCCACCCAGCACCCCGACGTCGTCTTCGCCAAGGTCGACACCGAGGCCGAGCAACGACTCCGGCAGCGGCGGGCATCAGCTCCATCCCCACCCTGATGGCCTTCCGCGAGGGCGTACTGGTCTTCTCCCAGCCCGGTGCCCTGCCGACATCAGGGCTGGAACAGGTCATCACCGCAGTGAAAAGCCTGGACATGGCCATCGTCCACGCCCAGACCGCACAACAGCAGGCGTGATCCGATCCCAGCGCTGAGGCCCAGCGCACCGCTATGCACCCCTCAGGACTCCTCCGGTTCGTGCTCTCGAGCGTGCGGCCGCTGGATTTGCCAGCAAGTACGATCTTTGCATCCACTATACCCCGGGGGGTATAGTGGACGGTGTAAGACCATCCTCTCGACCCCGTTCCATCCACCAATTCAGGAGGACTTCTTCCATGGACGTCACCGTCATCGACACCCCGCAGCTCGGGGACCGCAGCTACCTCATCCACGACGGGCAGGTGGGGCTGGTCATCGACGCCCAGCGCGACATCGACCGCGTCGAGACCCTGCTCGACCAAGCCGGGGTACAGCTCACCCACGTGGCCGAGACCCACATCCACAACGACTACATCACCGGCGGACTCATCCTGGCCCAGAAGCACGGGGCCGCCTACCTGGTCAACGCCGCCGATGACGTCTCCTTCGAGCGCACCCTGATCGCTGACGGGCAGACCGTGCAGGTCGGCGAACTCAGTGTGAAGGCCGTGGCCACCCCCGGGCACACCCACCACCACCTCTCCTTCGTCGTCGAGCACGGGGAGGAGCAGGCCGTGTTCTCCGGCGGCAGCGTGCTCTACGGCTCCGTGGGACGGACCGACCTGCTGGGTCCCGAGCACACGGAGGGCCTGACCCACGACCAGTGGGCCTCCGCCCGCCGCCTCGCCGCCGAGGCCAAGGAACAGGCCGCCCTGTACCCGACCCACGGATTCGGCTCCTTCTGCTCCTCGGGTCCGGCCACCGGGGCGAACGAGTCCACCCTGGGCGAGCAGTTCGAGGTGAACCACGTCTACACCGACGACGACGAGGAGCACTTCGTCACCGAACTGATCGCGAACCTGAGCGCCTACCCCAACTACTACGTGCACATGGGCCCGGCCAACGCGGCCGGACCCACCGAGCCCAACCTCGAGGTGCCCGACTCCCTGGACGCGGCCCAGCTCAAGGCCCGGCTCGAGGCCGGGGAGTGGGTGGTGGACCTACGTAACCGGGTGGCCTACTCCTCCAGCCACCTCAAGGGCACCATCAGCTTCGAGTACGGCAACGGCGGAAGCTTCACCACCTTCCTGGGCTGGGTCTTCCCCTACGACCGGCAGCTCACCCTCGTCGGCTCCCGGGAAGACGTGGAGAACGCAATCCGCGACCTGTCCCGGATCGGGATCGACAACCCGGACGCCGCCCTGGGGGAAGACCCCGAGAAGCTCGCCCCGGGGGCGACCGTGTCCTCCTACCCGCGGGTGGGCTGGTCCGAGGTGCTCACCGACCGCCCGGACCAGGAAACCATCCTGGACGTACGCCGGACCGAGGAGTACGAGACCTCCCACATCGCCGGCGCCGTGCACATCCCGCTGCACGAGCTGATCACCCGCATGGACGAGGTCCCGGCCGGACGACTGTGGGTGCACTGCGGCTCCGGCTACCGCTCCGGAGTGGCCGCCTCCCTGCTCGAGCGCGCCGGCAAGGACCCCGTGCACATCGACGCGATGTTCGACGAGGCCGCCGACGCCGGGCTACCCATGGACAGCTAACCGCCCCAGGCGCGGCCTGAGCACCACCAGGGGGCGGGCAAAACACTCCACAGCCCGCCCCCTTCCACATCCGATCCGCACGTTCCCGCACTCGGCACCCAGGAAAGGCCCCCGCATGGAAACCCCCACCACAGAGCCCCGACCCCGGCATCAGGTCCGCAGCCTCACCGGCATGGGGGCTACTGTCGTCGGTCTGCACGTGGCCGGTTGGGGGGCCCTGTTCGCCTGGCTGCTGCCGGCCCAGACCGCCGCCGGAGCCAACCCCGGGGTGCTGCTCGGGTTGGCCGTGGGCGCCTACGCCCTGGGGGTGCGTCACGCCTTCGACGCCGACCACATCGCCGCCATCGACAACGCCACCCGCCAGTTCCTCACCCGGGGGCGCACCACGGTGACCACCGGATTCTGGTTCGCCCTGGGCCACTCCAGTGTGGTTGTGCTCGCCGTGGCTCTGCTGGCCCTGGGCGTGGAGACCTTCGCACAGGGCCTGGCCGATGAGGACTCCACGCTGCGCCAAGCCGCCGGGATCTGGGGCGGGACCGTCTCGGGGTTGTTCCTGCTCACCGCCGGGGCGCTGAATCTGCCGGTGCTGCGGTCGCTGCACCGGCTGCGCCGGGCCATCGGGGACGGTCCCGTCAGCGAGCACCAATTCCACACGCACCTGAACCGGCGCGGGGTGCTGCACCGGGTACTGCACCCACTGGCCCGCCGGGTGGACCGCCCCGTGAAGATGTACCCGGTCGGATTCCTCTTCGGCCTGGGCCTGGACACCGCCGCCTCCATCAGCCTGTTCGTCGTGGCCGGGACTCTGGCCCCGTCCCTGCCCTGGTACGCCGCGATGGTGCTGCCGGTGCTGTTCACCGCCGGGATGACGGCCTTCGACAGCGCCGACGGGCTGATGATGGCCCGGATCTACAGCCGGGCCACCGGCGATGCCCGGCGCAGCCTCGACTACAACATCGTCGTCACCGGCGTCTCCGTCTTCATTGCCTTCCTCATCGGCGGGATGGGCCTGCTCTCCGTGGCCGCCGAGCTAACCCAGCCCACCGGCGGGCTCCTGGAAGCGGTCACGGCCGTGGACCTGAACTTCCTCGGCATCACCGTGATCGCCTTCTTCGCCCTGGCCTGGATGGCCACCGCCGCAACGCGCACGGCCAACCCTGCCCCGGCTCTCCTCCGGTCCCCCGGAAGACAGCGACGGTGAGGCCCCCGGCCCGCCCCCCCCCCCCTTGTTGACGCCCAGGGGCCCGAGAGGTCAAGACTGACCTGACCAGGTACTACGAGCGATCTGACCATGTACGACGAGAGACGAAGGAGCACGATCATGATGAATGGCGGCGGTATGGGCGGTATGGGATTGATGTGGATCTTCGGGCTGCTGACGCTCGTGGGGGTGATCGTACTGGTGGTGGTGCTGGTGAAGGCCTTCACCAGCAGGTCCTCGGCCACGGGCGGGTCCGGCGCCAGCCGTGGGACGGGCGCGGGTTCTGGCCGGGGGCGGGAGATCCTCGAGGAGCGCTACGCCCGCGGCGAGCTGAGCACCGACGAGTACCGCGAACGACTCCGCACCCTGGAAGAGGACGGCCGGTGAGCCCACTGACCCGCCGCCAGCTGCTGGCACTGGGCGCGGCCGGGGCCGGGGCCACCGCCATCGGCGGGACCGGTCTGTGGTGGACCACCACCGGCGGCCCCGGCTACACCGGTGGTGAGCAACTGATCGAACCGCAGGTGCTGGCCAGCCGCGACCGCGTACTGGAACTGGAGCTGACCGCCGCCCCAGCACGGATCCAGGTCGGCGGCCGGGAGGCCTCCGTCCAGGCCTTCAACGACTCCCTGCCCGGACCGACCCTGCGCGTGGCACCCGGGGACACGATCCGGGTAGCGATGACTAACCAGCTTCAGGCCCCGACGAACCTGCACGTGCACGGGCTGCACGTCTCCCCGGAGGGCAACGGCGACAACCCGTTCGTGAGCATCGCCCCGGGCGAGTCCTTCGACTACGAGTTCGCCCTGCCCGACGACCACCCGCCGGGCACCTACTGGTACCACCCGCACCGCCACGGCCACGTGGCCGACCAGGTCGCCGCCGGACTCTACGGCGCCATCATCGTGGAGGACCCCGAACCGGTCCCGGTCACCCGGGAACGGGTCATGGTGGTCTCGGACCTGGCCCTCGACGCCTCCGGCAACCTCGCCGACGTCTCTCCGATGCAGCAGATGATGGGCCGAGAAGGCGAGGTCGTCCTGGTCAACGGCCAGCTCGGCCCGCAACTCACCGCCGCCCCCGGGGAACGAGAGCGGTGGCGGATCATCAACGCCTGCCCCTCCCGCTACCTCCGACTGCAATTGGACGGCCAGCAGGTCCGGCTGCTCAGCCGCGACCTCGGCCGCCTGCCGATCCCCGAGGAGATCACCGAAGCGGTCATCGCCCCCGGCAACCGCATCGAACTCCTCGTGGACACCACCGCGGGCTCCTCCACGCTGGTCGCCGCACCGGTGAACCGCGGCGGCATGGACGCCATGATGGGCGAGGGCATGATGGGCGGGACCATGATGGGCGACAACGAGCCCGGCAACGACGAACCGATCGAGCTGCTGGCCCTGACCGTGTCCGGGGAGCCCGCCCAGACGCCCGCGCCGGTGCCCGAGGGCCGCCCCCTGCGCGATCTGCGCGGGGAGCCGATCACCGCCCGCCGCACCCTGGACTTCGCCATGGGCATGGCCGGTGGCATGGGTGGCGGCGGGGCCATGATGGGCGGTGAGGGGGACACCACCATGATGGCCTTCACCATCAACGGCCAGGAGTTCGCCCCCGACCGGACCGACACCGCGGTGGCGGCCGGGACCGTGGAGGAGTGGACCCTGGTCAACTCCAGCCCCATGGACCACCCTGTCCATCTGCACGTGTGGCCCATGCAGATCATCGAGGACGGGGACTGCGACCTCTCCGAACCGAGGTGGCAGGACGTCGTGAACGTCCCGGCTCTGGAGGAGGTGAAAGTCCTCATCGCCTTCGAGGACTTCCCCGGGCGCACCGTCTATCACTGCCACATCCTCGACCACGAAGACCAAGGCATGATGGGCACCGTCGAAGCCCGCTGAGGCCGGGCCTTGGCCCCACGCTGGGCAGCACCGGTGTGGCCAGGAAATGGGGGCGAGATGCCCCGCGGTCGTCTTGCGGGGCCACGGTCGCGGTGCACCAACCGACGAAGAGCAACACCCATACTGCCTTTTCGACAGTAGGCTGATCAAGAAAGCCGAGGAAGCGTGGTGTGGTTACGGCCTCGCGCGAAACCCTGATTAAGGAGGATTCACCATGACTGCGACATCGCGACTCAACGCCATTGTCCGGGCCGCTGGTGCCGGTGCGGCCGCCGGTCTCGCGGGGGCAGGGGTGATGGTGGTGGGCGAGAAGCTCGAGCAGGCCATCACCCACCGGCCCAACTCCTATGTGCCTGCCCGGGCTCTGCTGAGCCTGCTCGGGCAGCGCCCGGGCGACGACGCCCAACCACTGGTGTGGAACCACGTCATGCACTGGGGTTCCGGTGCTGTCCTCGGGACGTTGCGTGGGGTCTGGGCGGCCACCGGCATCCGCGGCCCGCAGGCCAACGCCTGGCACACGGTGGTGCGGCTGGCCTTCGACCAAACCATCGAGAACGCCACTGGGGTGGGTTCTCCGCCCGCTTCGTGGCCCACGGGGGAGAAGATCGTGGACATGGGTCACAAAGCGGTGTACTCCGTGGTGACCGGGATGGTCGCCGACCAGATGCTGGCCCCCGCGCTGGCCTCCACCCGGGGGCGCGCCAGCCACTGACCTCCGGGCAACGACGGCGAAGGGGCGGGTCCAGCGCTCACGTCGGGCTCATCGTTCCCCATCCTTCAATGCTGGCTCGTCGGCAATCAGCGCGGGGCCCCCCGCATCGTGCGGGCGGCACCCGCGGCCGATCGGTGCTCGATGATTCAGCTCAGCGGGCGGCTGTCCAGGGCGTCCTAGGTGTACCCAGTCGGGACATTGGTAGCAGGACGGTGTTGACGTGAGGAAAGCCTCCGGGTGGGGTGTGGCTTGTCTAAGGCCCACATCCACCACGGAGGCTCCCGTGTCCCACCGTAACGCCCGCACCACCGTCCACGGCAGGCTGCTCATCGTCTCCCGGCACCGTTCCGGGATGCCGAAGTCCCACATCGCCAAGGCCATGGGCATCTCGCGCAAGTGCGTGGCCCACTGGATCACCCGTTACGAGACCGAGGGTGAGACCGGCCTGCAGGACCGGTCCTCGCGCCCGCACACCACCCCGACCCGCACACGTACGAGCACGGAGCAGCGGGTCCTGGCGCTGCGCGCCAGGACCCGGCAGGGCCAGGACTGGATCGCAGGTGAGCTGGGTATCCCGGCACGCACGGTAGGGCGGATCCTGCGCCGCCATCAGGTCCCGTACCTGCGCGAGCTGGACCCGCTCACCGGTGCGGTGATCCGGTCCTCGAAGACCACCGCGGTGCGCTACGAACGCGAGCACCCTGGGGAGCTGGTGCACATGGACGTGAAGAAGCTCGGGCGGATCCCTGATGGTGGCGGCTGGCGTGCCCTGGGGCGCGCGAACGCGGTCAGAGATCGTCGCCACGGACCCGGCTTCGACTACGTGCACTCGGTGGTCGATGACCACTCCAGGTTGGCGTACTCCGAGATCCACGCCGATGAGAAGGGCACCACCTGCGCCGGGTTCCTGGCCCGGGCGGCCGTCTACTTCGCCGGCCACGGGATCCCGAGGATCGAGCGGGTGATGACCGACAACGCCTTTGCCTACCGTCATTCCGCGGCCGTGCGGGAGGTGGTCGCGATGCTGGGGGCCAAACAGGTGTTCATCCGTCCGCACTGCCCGTGGCAGAACGGCAAGGTCGAGCGCCTCAACCGCACCCTGGCCACCGAGTGGGCCTACCGGCAGGTCTTCACGACCAACGACGCACGCACCGCGGCCCTTGCCCCCTGGATCGAGCACTACAACACTGAAAGACGCCACAGCGCACTCGGCGGACACCCACCGGTTAGCCGCCTGCGACCAACCTCATGACCGGGTACACCTAGGCGGCGGCCCAGGCGGCGGCCCAGGCGGCGTAGGAGTCCTCGAGTTCGACGGCGTCGGCCGGGGAAACAGCGATTGCTCATTACCGCGATCGATGATCTCGAACGGCTCGTCACCACCTTGGCCCCGCACCCATCACCAGCCGGCGCTACCTCGGCGACCAGTAAGCACTGAGGGAGAAGGCCCCACCACCGCAGGAGATGACGGCGGCATGCCTGCCCCTGCTTCCCCGGACACAGCGGGGGTCCTGGAGAACCTGGTGACCTGATTGGGAATCAACGCGGTCGCCAGTGAGGGAATACCCGTGAGGAAGATGCACCGGACAGACAGGCGTCCCAGCACAATCCCCCCGGATCGTATGCTGGGACGCCCTCCGCCGGAGTCCAACGGGTGGTGTGGAACCCGGACCGAAATCGCACCGACGGTTCAAGAACCAACAGGCTCTTGGGCTCTCTCCCCCCGGAGAGAGCAATGTTGACCCTACAACCATCCACTGCGTGTTCACCCGTTGTCCACCAACAGGGGAACGTTCCGCCCAGCCACAAGCATCTCCTCAGGTCTCGAGGCCAGCAGGTCCCGTACCGGGTCCCAGGTGCGGTTCAGTGAGAGCAGTCAGGCGAGCAGTGCCGCAGGTGGTACTGCTGGGCGTGGATCATCTTTCGCTCCCCGATCCCGTCCTCGAGGATCCACACGACACCATGGGCGGGGTCCACCTGGTCCACGGGGCCCGCATACAGCAGCTGATCCTGGTCCCACACCTCCATACGGCCGCCATGGGCGACCTTGCTCAGGTCCTGGATCCACGCCTCACTACTGCTCATGGGACTGTCCTCCTCTTGGTTTCATCCATCAGGCTACTTCCCGTTATGCTTCCGCAGCATGCTTCAGGCATTCTCCTCGCGCAGTCCCGGCGCATCCCCAGCAAAGGCGTGACCGCCAGCCCCTGGCCCTGCAACCAAGCCGCTCACAGGGGATGTCCTCACCCGCAGCTGGGGGCCCGTGTCCTTCGAAGCGCGGTGGATGGATGGAGGGATGACCGGGAGGATTTTGCCCGGCGCAGCAGGAGACCTCTACCGTCGATCATGAGCGGGTCGGGCAGCGCAGCCCGAAAACCTCGCTCGCCTCAAGGAAAGGGGATACTCTTCGTGGATCCCAAGATCTCCGTGCTCGCCGACATCGACATGGACGGCACCTACGTGAGCCTGGTCGTGACCGGGCGTCTGACCGAAGCCAACCAGCAAGGGCTGCACCCGTTGATCCGCCAGGCCAGGTCCATGGCCCCAGGTGGGGTGATCAGTGTTGACCTGCGTGGCGCTGAGGACGTCGAGGACGGCGCCGTGGAATCGTTGCGCTGGGCGATCGGCCACAACAACGACACCGGCCCCGCAACCGAGTCGGTGGACATCCTCATCCCCGACCACGCCCCGGACCACGAGCCCAGGGCCACTCCGGCCCCTGAGGCCGCGGTGTGACCTGAGGCACGCACCGCCCCGCCGGGCGCCCGGATGATGGAAACTGCCCCCCCCCCCCCCCGACCCCGTCCCCGCCACGACCGGCGGCACCGGCCTGGAAACCACTGAGGAGTTCCCGGCCGATGTGGCCGGCCTGTCCCTGACCCAGCTGCACGTGCTGCACAGCAAGCTCTGCCGTCAGCTGGACCACGAAACCCTTACCCATCCCGCCGGCGCTCATCCGCTCACCCAGGACCGCCACCAGGAAGTCGTCAGCGAACTCGACGCCCGCGCCACCACCGACACCGACCAAGGAGCTGCTCACTGAGCATCTGTCCGGCGCGCGATGATGTACGTCGAGAACATGCGGCTCTGATGCCTGCGAGTCAATCGACACAAGCGTGTCATCGAATCGCCGTCAAGGCAGGGCAACGGATCCGCCCTGAACCGATCCGAAAGGCAGAAATGCACAACACCTCGTTGATCACCAGGAGATCGGTCATCACCGGCTCCGGCGTGGGATTGCTGGCGATGATCACCGGTTGCACGAACACCGCCGGCCCCGACGACCCGGCCACCGCCTCGCCCCCGCAGGGAGGGGCATCCGGAGAGTGGTCCTACGAAGGGGCATCAGGCCCGCAGCACTGGGGCGAGCTCGACGACGAGTTCACGACCTGCAGCACCGGAACGGCCCAGTCCCCGATCGACGTCCCCAGCAACGCCCCCCTTTCCTCCAGCCCGACCACCCTCGACTACACGGTCGCGGACTTCCAGGCCCGCGACACCGGACACACGGTCGAACTCCACGCCCTGTCACCTCAACGCATCACGGTTGACGGAACCCAGTACACCTTCAAACAGATGCACTACCACGCCCCGTCCGAGCACACCGTCGGCGGCACGAGCTATGAAGCCGAGTTCCACTTCGTCCACCAGTCCGACGACGACGCCCTGGCTGTCATCGGGGTGCTTGCCACCGCGGGAAAGGACAACGCCGCGTGGTCTCCGGTCATTGACGCAGTGCCGGCCACCCGAGGCGGGAACTCACCTGAGGTCACCGGCCTCACGCTGACCTCCTTGCTCCCCGACTCCCTGGGCCACTACGCCTACGACGGCAGTCTGACCACCCCACCGTGCAGCGAAGGCGTCCGTTGGCTCCTGCTGCAGACACCGATCGAACTGAGCACCGGCCAGATCGAAGACCTCCGGTCCGTGCACTCCGGCAACAACCGCCCGACACGGCCGTTGAACAACCGGAAGATCAGCCAGACCGGCCAGTGATCAACCTGTACTCCAGCAACAAGGACTGGTTCGGATCCGCTTGATCTGTGACGGGCAGGCCCCATGAACACACCGTGACGCGCCACTGGACCGATACCTGCCGACGGGAATCGCGCACGAGGACTGACACGTGCGCGGGGCGAGGCGCACCTTGGGTGCGGTGAGTAGGGAACGGCCACGCGCACGCTCTGTTCGAGCTGCGGCGAGGTGCCCGGTGATGGAGAACTCCGCCAGATCAAGGCCCACGGTGAGTCGGAAGCGGGCACACCGTCGGGAGGTGCTGCATGGACGCTGAGATCGGCAACGGCCCAGGGGGAGAGCTTGCTGGGTGATACGAGGAGCCCTTCAGCTCGCGGCGGACCAGCAGCAGCCGGGAAGTGATGACCTCAGCAAAGTTGCGGTGGCCTCGCCACCACGCCGATGCCAGGATCTGCACGGTCCCGGGCGGACTCAGCCGGGATCTGAGTCGGCATGGCAGGGCTACCCAGCCAGATGCGCTGATCTTCACAGCTGCACGGGCAACTGGGCCATGGGTCAGTCCGGCGAGCTAACCGGAGCTTCAGCAGTCCCCGGGAAAACACCCAGGGGTGCTGACTAACGTTATCGGCAGGGGCGGGTGCGTTGTTGCCACTGCGGCGTGCCCGCCCCGCCGACCACATCCTGCAGCAGCGTACTGCGGCGATGTCCGGGACACCGGGTTGGTGAGCGGTGGTCCTTTTTCGTCCCTCAGGGGCCCGGAGGCGATCTCGGCGGGAGTAGTAGTGAGCATGCTTGTCATCGGGGTCGGGACATCAGGGTTTCCTCCTGTAAGACTGTGCGGAGTACCGGTCCCGCTAACCCGATGTGGTCGGCTCCAGCCGGGCCTGTTGTCACCGATCAGATCGCAGGAGGTGGCCCGTGGAGGGATTTGTTCTGGTGCTGGTCCTGGCCGCCCTGCCGGCGGCCGGGAATTTCCTGGGCGGACTTGCCGCGGAGCTGGTCGATGTCTCCGAGCGAACCCTGTCCCTGTCCTTGCACCTGGCCGCCGGCATCGTCATGGCCGTGGTCGGCCTCGAGCTCATGCCCGAAGCCCTGGAAGCCTCCGCCCCATGGGTCCCGATCCTCGCCTTCGTCGCCGGTGGGGCGTTCTTCATGGGCATCGAACGGACCATCGGCTCCATCCAGGCACGCCTCGGCGCCGGCAAGGAGAACGCCGGTCCGCTAGCAATCTTCACCGGGGTGTCCCTGGACCTGTTCAGCGACGGGGTGATGATCGGCACCGCCACCGTCCTCAACCCGTCCCTGGGCCTGCTGCTGGCCCTCGGGCAGGTCCCGGCCGACGCGCCGGAAGGCTTCGCCGCCATCGCCACCCTGCGCCGGGCCGGAATCCGGCGCCGCACCCGGATCCTGATGTCCCTGGGTTTTGCCCTGCCGATCCTGATCGGGGCGGCCCTGGGTTACTTCGCGTTGCGCCAGGCCCCGGAGATCCTCACCCTGTCGGTGCTGGCGCTCACCGGCGGGGCGCTGACCAGCGTGGTGGTCGAAGAAATACTCACCGAAGCCCACGAGGGAGACACCAGCGTGTGGGACCCGATCCTGCTCACCGGCGGTTTCGCCCTCTTCGCGGCGATCTCCGTCTACCTCGGCGCCTGACTACCATGCCGACTTGCGGCAGCGAGTCCACAAGCACCGCAGACGATCAGCTGACGTGGCGCCATGCGCCGAACAGCACCCGGACAGTGTGGCTAAAACGAGCCTTTTCGGGCACAAGTTTTGTAGAAACGGATCAGCGCAAGTCGAGGAAGGAGCGCAGCTGGGCGAAGGCTTCGGGGATCACGCTGTAGTGGGCCCACCGGCCGCGCTGTTCGCGGGTGAGCAGACCGGCGTCGACGAGCTTTTTCATGTGGTGGCTGACTGTGGGCTGGCTGATGCCCAGTTCCTCGGTGAGGTCGCATGCGCACACGGCCTCGCACCCTTGGCCGACGACGTGGGAGAGCAGGCGCAGACGCATGGGGTCGGCCAGGGCCTTGAGGACCCTGGCGATCTGCTGGGCGTCCTGAGCGCCGATGGGGCCGCCCGAGAGCGAGCAGCACTCGTTCCGGAACGGGTGCGGGGCGCACTCGGTGGCTGCGGTGGCCTGGAGGTCGGCTGCGATGGTCATCACTCCATTGTACATTGACGGAGTTCGATGTGACCCGTAATGTTCGGCATAGATGTTCGTCGATACGAAGGGTTGTCCCCGCCCATGAGCGCCACCACGACCGCCTCTGCTCCCGATCAGGGGGTTATGAAGGACCTGTCCTTCCTGAACCGCTGGCTGCCGGCCTGGATCCTGGCCGCCATGGCCGCGGGGCTCCTGCTCGGCCGGCTCGTGCCCGGCATCGACACGGCGCTGGAGGCCGTGAAGGTCGGGGAGGTCTCGCTGCCCATCGCGATCGGGTTGCTGGTGATGATGTACCCGGTGCTGGCCAAGGTCCGCTACGACGAAACCCACCGGGTCGCCGGCGACCGCCGCCTGCTGGGGGCGTCCCTGGTCCTGAACTGGGTCGTGGGTCCGGCGCTGATGTTCGTCCTGGCCTGGGCGCTGCTGCCCGACCTGCCCGAGTACCGCACGGGCCTGATCATCGTGGGCCTGGCCCGCTGCATCGCCATGGTCATGATCTGGAACGACCTCGCCTGCGGAGACCGCGAGGCCGCCGCCGTGCTCGTGGCCGTCAACTCCGTCTTCCAGGTGCTCGCCTTCGGCGTCCTGGGCTGGTTCTACCTCCAGGTGCTGCCCGCCTGGCTGGGCCTGCCCACCACGTCCGCAGAGTTCTCCGTGTGGTCGATCGTGGTGTCCGTCCTCGTGTTCCTGGGCATTCCCTTGGCCGCGGGCTTTTTGACCCGCACCCTCGGCGAGAAGGCCAAGGGTCGGCAGTGGTACGAGGAGCGATTCCTGCCCAAGCTCGGCCCGTGGGCCCTCTACGGACTGCTGTTCACCATCGTGCTGCTGTTCGCCCTGCAGGGCGATGCCATCACCTCGAACCCGTGGGACGTCGCCCGGATCGCGCTGCCCCTGCTGGCGTACTTCTTCCTCATGTTCGGCATCGCCCTGCTGGCCTCCCGCGCCCTGGGACTGAACTACGCGAAATCCACCACCGTGGCCTTCACCGCTGCGGGCAACAACTTCGAACTGGCCATTGCCGTGGCCATCGCCACCTTCGGGGTCACCTCCGGGCAGGCCCTGGCCGGGGTGGTAGGCCCGCTCATCGAGGTCCCGGTCTTGGTCGCCCTGGTGTACGTCTCCCTGTGGGCCGGGCGCAAGCTCTTCCCCGGCGACGCCACCGTCCCCACCCGCTAATCCCCGCATCCCGTCCCCGCGAGCATCCAGGAGCAACCGTTGAACGCCACCCAGCCGTCCGTCCTGTTCGTCTGCGCCAAGAACGGCGGCAAGTCCCAGATGGCCGCGGCCCTGATGGCGCGCCGCGCCCACGGCGCCGTGGACGTCCACTCCGCGGGCACGAGGCCCGGGAAACAGATCAACGCCCTGTCCGCCGAGGTCGTCGCCGAGGTCGGGGCGGACATGTCCCACGGAAAGCCGAAGGCGATCGACCCGGAGCTGCTGCGCCGCGTGGACCGTGTCGTGGTGCTGGGCGACGAGGCCGTCGTCGAACCCGTCGAGGGCATGACCGGCACGATCGAGACCTGGACCCTGAACGAGCCGTCCGAGCGCGGGATCGAAGGTGCCGAGCGCATGCGGATGGTGCGCGACGACATCGACGCCCGGGTCCAAGCCCTGCTCACCGAGCTCACCGGCACCCCCTGACCGCGTCCACCCTCCTGTCGTTCTTTTCCACGCCTTGAAAGGACTTTTCCTGCCATGACTCCCCAGACTTCCCAGACTGCCGAGATCCTCCCGTCCGGGCCCCGGATCGAGGTGTTCGAACCGGCCCTGTGCTGCAACACCGGAGTGTGCGGCCCCGATGTGGACGAGGCCCTGGTGGAGTTCACCGCCGACCTCGAAAACCTGCGCTCCCGCGGGGTGGACATCACCCGGCACAACCTGGCCAACGACCCCCAGGCATTCGCGGACACCCCGGCGGTGAGCGACTTCCTGCGCGTGGCCGGCTCCGCCGGGCTGCCCCTGGTCCTGGTCGACGGAGTCACCGTCGCCACCGGCGCCTACCCCGACCGGGCACGCCTGGAGGCCCTGGCCCAGTCGGCCTCCCCGGCCCCGGAGCCCGGGACACATCAGGACCTGGGCCTTAGCGCTGCGACCTCCAAGGACTCCGCCGGGTGCTGCGGCCCCACCGGCTGCTGCTGAACCTGCGGTGACCGACGATCTCCTGTTTCGGAAAGCGAGCACGATGACGTTCCTCGACCACACCCCCCGGTTCCTGTTCTTCACCGGCAAGGGCGGGGTGGGCAAGACCTCTCTGGCCTGCGCCGCCGCCGTGCACCTGGCCGGTGCGGGCCGGAAAGTGCTGCTGGTGAGCACGGACCCGGCCTCCAACGTGGGCCAGGTCTTCGGGGCGAGCATCGGCAACACGATCACCGCGATCCCGGAGATCCCGGGCCTGCACGCCCTGGAGATCGACCCGGAGCAGGCCGCTGAGGCCTACCGGGAGAAGATCGTCGGACCGGTCCGCGGGCTGCTTCCCGAGGCGGAGATCGCCTCGATCACCGAGCAGCTCTCCGGGTCGTGCACCACCGAGATCGCCTCCTTCAACGAGTTCACCGCGATCCTCGCCGACGCGACGATCGGTGAGCGCTACGACCACGTCCTGTTCGACACCGCCCCCACCGGGCACACCGTCCGGCTCCTGCGGCTGCCGGGGGACTGGACCGCGTTCCTGGACACCGGCAAGGGTGACGCCTCTTGCCTGGGCCCGCTCTCGGGCCTGGAGAAGCAGCACAGCACGTACGCCGCGGCGGTGGTCGCCCTGGCCGACCCGGCCCGGACCCGGTTGGTGCTGGTGGCCCGCGCCCAGGAGTCGAGCCTCGCCGAGGTTGCCCGCACGCACGAGGAGCTGGCGCGGATCGGGATGACCGAGCAGCACCTGGTGGTCAACGGCCTGATGCCCGCCGGGGAGGACCCCCTGGTGGCGGTGGTGCGGGCCCGCGAGCAGGCCGCCCTGGCCCAGATGCCGGCGGTCCTCACCGGCCTGCCGCGCGACGAGATAGCGCTGCGCCCGCAGAACATGGTCGGGGTTCCCGCCCTGCGGTCCCTGCTCACCGACGACGACGGCGCCCCGGAGCCGGCGGCGTCCACCCCGCCCGCGGAGCTCGACCTGCCTGGCCTGGGGGTCCTGGTGGACGAGCTCGCCGGCCAGGACCACGGCCTGGTCGTGTGCATGGGCAAGGGCGGGGTCGGCAAGACCACCGTGGCCGCGGCCGTCGCCGTGGCCCTGGCCCACCGCGGCCACGACGTGCACCTGACCACCACCGATCCGGCCGCCCACCTCTCTGGAACCCTGTCCGGGGGAGTCGAGCACCTGGCAGTCTCGCGGATCGACCCCGAACAGGCCGTCGCCGCCTACCGCGACCGGGTGCTGGCCTCCAAGGGGAGGAACCTGGACGAGACCGGCCGGGCGCAGCTGGCGGAGGACCTGCAGTCCCCGTGCACCGAGGAGGTCGCGGTCTTCCACGAGTTCTCCAAGGTGGTCAACGAGTCCCGCCGCCGCTTCGTGGTCATGGACACCGCCCCCACCGGGCACACCCTCCTGCTGCTGGACGCCACGGGCTCCTACCACCGGGAGATCGCCCGCAGCATGGGTGAGAGTTCCTCCTACACCACCCCGCTGATGCGCCTGCAGGACAAGGAGCTGACCAAGCTCGTGCTGGTCACCCTGGCCGAGACCACCCCGGTGCTGGAGGCGACCCAGCTGCAGGAGGACCTGGAACGGGCCGACCTGCACCCCTGGGCGTGGGTCGTCAACAACTCCGTGGCCGCCACCGATCCCGACTCGGCGTTCCTGCGAGAACGCGCCCGCCACGAGCTAGAGCAGATCCGCACCGTGCAGCAACTGGCCGCCCGGACCGCCGTGATCCCTCTGCTGGCCGTCGAACCCGTGGGCGAGACCGCCCTGGCGGAGCTCACCGGACCCGCCCGCGTCCGATCCTGAACCACGCGATCCTCTTTCCTCCTTCGACAGAACGGACACCACCCCCGATGAGCACCGAGACCACCAAGCCCAGCGTCCTGTTCGTGTGCGTGCACAACGCCGGCCGCTCCCAGATGGCCGCCGCCTACCTCACCCACCTCTCGCAGGGACGCATCGAGGTGCGCTCGGCCGGCTCCGCCCCGGCGGACTCCGTGAACCCTGCCGCCGTGGAGGCCATGGCTGAAGAGGGCATCGACATGAGCGCCGAGACCCCCAAGATCCTCACCGACGAAGCCGTCCAGGACTCCGACGTGGTCATCACCATGGGGTGCGGGGACGCCTGCCCCTTCTTCCCGGGCAAGCGCTACGAGGACTGGAAGCTCGACGACCCCGCCGGGCAGGGCATCGAGGCCGTGCGCCCGATCCGCGACGACATCAAGGGCAGGATCCAGCAGCTGATCGCCGAGCTGCTGCCCGCCGAGCACACCACCACCAAGTAAGGGCCCGGGAAATGAGCACGCACGAGGTGACCGACAAGCTGATCATCATCGGCTCCGGCCCGGCCGGCTACACCGCCGCCATCTACGCCGCCCGGGCCGGGCTGGCCCCGCGGGTGATCGCCGGCTCCGTCACCCACGGCGGGGCGCTGATGAACACCACCGAGGTGGAGAACTTCCCCGGCTTCCCGTCCGGCATCCAGGGCCCGGAGCTCATGGCCGGCCTCAGCGAGCAGGCCGAGCGGTTCGGGACGCTCATCGACTACGACGACGCCGCCTCGATCCAGCTCACCGGCCACCTGAAGGAGGTCACCACCCTGGAAGGGGCGACCTACCGGGCTCCGGCGGTGATCGTGGCCACCGGCTCCGCCTACAAGGAACTCGGCCTGCCCGAGGAGAAGACCCTCAGCGGTCACGGGGTGTCGTGGTGTGCGACCTGCGACGGGTTCTTCTTCCGCGACCAGGACATCGTCGTGGTCGGCGGCGGCGACTCCGCCATGGAAGAAGCCCTGTTCCTGACCCGCTTCGCCTCCTCCGTCACCGTGGTCGTGCGCCACGACGCGCTACGAGCCTCGAAGATCATGGCGCAGCGGGCCAAGGACAACGAGAAAATACGCTTCGCCCACAACAGTGCCGTCACCGCCATCCACGGCCAGGACAAGGTCACCGGGATCACCCTGACCGACACCACCACGGGAACCACTCGCGAGCTGGCCGCCACCGGTGTGTTCGTGGCCATCGGACACCTCCCGCGCACCGAGCTCGTACAGGGTCAGCTGGAGCTGGACGAGGAGGGCTACATCGTCGTCGACTCCCCCACCACCGTCACGAACCTGCCCGGGGTCTTCGCCTGCGGGGACGCGGTCGACCACCGCTACCGCCAGGCCATCACCGCCGCCGGCACCGGCTGCGCGGCCGGCCTGGACGCCGAACGCTACCTGGCCGCTCTGGAGGACGCCGACAGCATCGCCACCGCCCTGGTGGAAGAGAACACCCACGCCTGAGCCACTGCGGCCCGCGCCCCCTCGAGGACACACCTGTCCGCTGACGCTCCGGTGACCCCGGGGCCCCTCCCTCACCGCCGAACGCCGTCGATCGCCAAGGAGCCGTCATGACCCAGCCCGCCGAGACCAGAGACACCCACGTCCTGCAGCGCACCGCCGAGCACCTGGCCAAACGCTATGAGGGGATCTTCTCCCCGGAGACGGTCGAACGCTACGTCTTCGAGTCCTACACGACGCTCTCCCGCACCGCGCGCATCCGCACCTACCTGGCGGCCACCGCCGGGCACTTCGCCGACGACCGGCTCCGGGCACTGGCCCAGTCCCAAGGCAAGATCGACTCCCCCGTCCCGCAAGTGCTGTTCGTGTGCGTGCACAACATCGGCCGCTCCCAGATCGCCGCGGCACTGCTGAGCCACTACGCCGGGGAGAAGGTAGAGGTGCGCTCCGCCGGATCCCTGCCCGGGGCCGAGGTCCACCCCCTGGTGGTGCAGGTCCTTGCCGAACGCGGGATCGATTTGGCGCACGCCTACCCCAAGCCGCTGACCGACGACGTGGTGCGCGCGGCCGACTACGTGATCACCATGGGCTGCGGAGACGCCTGCCCGGTCTACCCGGGCAAACGCTACCTGGACTGGGGCATCGCCGATCCCTCCGAGCGGACCCTGGAGGGCGTGCGGACCATCGTCGACGCCATCGACACCCGGGTGCATGCCCTGTGGGACCAGATTCGCGACTGACCGCACACCCCTTCGTTTCTTGACCCCGCCCCGCACGCAGAGGCGGAACCGACCGCGTCCGAGAGCCAGCAGGGAAAGCAAACCACCGCAGACAGTCCCGACTCAGGCGCTCGGCATGGGCAGTTGACGGACACGACGGTAGAGCGTGGCCCTCGACATCCCGAGGTCGCGGGCGACCTGGGTAGCCGGCTCTCCGCCCTCGATCAGCCGCATAGCATTGCGGATCTGGGAGTCGGTGAAGGTCGGGCGCCGCCCGCCCAGGTCCTTGCCGGCGGCCCGACGCTTGGCCACCGAGTCAGTGATCCGCTCCCGCTTGATCTCCAACTCCATCTGCGCCAAGGCAGCCATGACGGTGAAGACCATCGAACCCATCGGGGTGTGGGTGTCCACGTCTCCCCCACCCAGGTTCAGCACCCGCAACCCCGCACCTCTCCCCCGCAGCGCCTCGGCGAAAGCCAGCATGTTCTGCGTCGACCGCCCCAGACGGTCCAGGGTGGTGACGACCAAGGTGTCGTCCTCCTCAAGCGCGGCCACGGCCTTGTTGAATTGTGGACGTAAAGCGTGGGCTCCAGACACTCCATGATCGACGTAGAGGTCATCGCGCCGCACGCCAGCGGCGATCAGGTCAGCCACTTGACGGTCCGCATCCTGCTGCCGCGTCGAAACTCGCGCGTATCCGATCAACTTCCCCATGGCAACCCCTATGTGTCTCGCAACCAATGTCTGGTACACGATTCTAGGCACGCAGATAAAGTACATAGTTGCAAGACTTGCCGGACCGCGGGAAACCGCCAAAATTCGTGGCCGCAAAATTCGCCGGACGAGACGTCTCGCATCCCATGCCTTCAGAGACACACTCGATGTGGTTCGCATGACTGCCGGGCAAGCGCATGCCATGGTTACGATGATGTGCATCGATGTCAGCTACGAGCCATAAGGGGAACGATGCCGTTCGAGGTGTTCGACAAGAGAATGACTCCGCTGGCTAAGGCACCGAGTGTGACTATCCAAAAGCGCGGGGTGATCTCGCTGAACAAGGCCGCTCACGACCTAATCAACAACGCCGAGACGGTCGAACTGCTCTACGACCACGACCGCCAGGTCATGGCACTGCGCGTCGCCGATGACTCCGCCCCGCACGCCTACGCGGTCCGGAACGGTTCCAAGCGTGGCCCTGGGCAGGCGGTTGTCTCGGCCACGGCCTTTACCGCCCACTACGACATCGACACCACAGCCACGAGGCGGTGGAAGCCCTTCGTGGAGGACGGCATGCTCTGCGTGGACCTCACCCAGGAGGGCACGGTCATCACCGGAAACCGGGCAAAGGCCATCGATGCTGCCGCCAGCACAGATATTTCCACGGCTGATCAAGCCGCTGATATCGGACTCACTGCAGAGACAGAATGAGCCGGGCATAGGCTACGGCAGACCCGCGGGTTTCTTGTCGGACAACTATCGAAGCTGGTTTCTTATGACTGCTGGTCCTGCCTAAACATGCGGCGCGAGGATTTCGGCAACATCATGCATGGCGTAGCGACTTTCGAGAAGAACAAGAATTTCTGCAGGTGTACGTGGGGGGTTGCGTAGTCGGCCTGCAAGGGTGTGAAGCGCGTACGCCGCCCTCAACGGATCGACGTCTGCAGTGTCTGCTGCGAACTCGGCAGGGTGTAGAACTTTGATGTGCGCGGGCACTTTTTCCGGCTGAATGTGCTTGAAATTGTCGGTGACAATCCCTCCCGCACCCCCCACGACGGCGGCTGCGACAACATGCTCGTCGTTGGGGTCGCGCAGCCCGTAACTTCCCTCCAGTGGTCCCCAGCCAGTCACGAGTGCGTCGTCGAAGTTCGTGCGCATCTTCATGATGAGGTAGTCAGAACGCCGCTGGGATTCTTCTGCCTCCACCCCACGCCCAAGTAGCTTCAGTTCCTCATGCCGGCGTAGTTCTCCGAGGATGGCCTCACTCCACAGCGGCCGATACAAACCTTCCGCCGCCATACTCAGGATGAAATCCCGTTGCAAACTGGGCCATAAAACACAGGTATCAAGGATGGCGGCGAACATGTTGCCATCCTTGCACTTGGTTACCCATGATTCTGTCGTGTCGCCGCAACCTCGGCCCGAACCTGGCGCAGTCGTTCAGCGACAACCTCGGGGCTTTCTTCAAGGTCGTAGTCATCGGCCGTATCGAAGATTGCTCGGTACTGCTCCTCGCGACGCTGCTTGCGGTAACGCAATACATCGTCCAGGCGAAGTAGCCGGCGGCGCTTCCCGGGCGTATCCGCGGGAAGCTTGCCCTCGTCAATGAGCTTCACGACGGTAGGTCGACTTACTCCTAAAAGGTCGGCCGCCTGCTGGGTCGTCAGCGTCTGCGTCTGTGGGACCACAGTCACCGCTCGACCAGCCTGCAGGGCCTCGACGACCTGGCGCAGGACGCGGTAGACGTTCTCAGGAATCTCGACACTATCGTTAGGCTCTGCCCCCACCAGGAGATATCGAGGCGCGGGGCGTTCACCCCTAGAGGCCTCATGCGCCTCGATGAAGTCGTACACCTTCGCTAGCTGGTCCGAACCCTCCGGCAGATAGGTCTGCTGCTCAAGCGTCTGTGCGGACATCGTCACCACTCTCCCTTAGATATGAAACAATCGTAACCCCTTTCGTTTGCTTCGTAAATGCCTTGGAGGCCGCACCACGCCCTTGAGTCGGGGCACGCCCCTATCGCCCGCCAGGAAAATTTCAAGGTGTCTGAGGCCAGCGAACCGGGGCTTCCCTTGCGGGGTCAGGGCGCAAGCTGGGCGTAGACCACGTAGTTGTCCTCGAACTGGCCGGTCAACAAGTTGTACCCGTCGCAGGTGATCAGGCGCAGCTCAGCCCCTGCGGTGTCGCCGTAGACGGCTTGGGTGTCGAAGTTGTCCTTGGAGTACTGCTCACCGCGCTGAACAACGAACACCGCGGTGGTGCCGTCGTGGCGGGCGACCTCGATGGTGTCCCCAGGCTCGAGCTCCCGCAGGCCTGCGAAGACACCGGGGCCCCCATCGGTGGCATTGACGTGGCCCAGCAGGATCGCCGGACCCGGCTCGCCCGGGACCGGGGACTGGTTGTACCAGGCCGCCGGTGAACCCGGCTCCCCCGGCGGCACTTCCAGGCTCCCATCGGCCCGCAACCCCAGGTGCAGCAGGGGCGAGTCGGTGCCTGTGGCGGGGATGCGCACGGACACCGGAGGGGCTTCGTCGTCGGCTTTGGGCGTCGCAGAAGGCGACGGCGTGGCAGAGGCGGACGGTGCCGGTGCCGTGGACGGTGAGGTGGCGGTCCTCGAGGGCACGGGATCAGCTGTTGCCGACGATGTCGTTGCCGGCGGCTGGGTGCTGGCAGAACCGGTGTCGGCGCAGCCGCTGACCAACAGCAGCGTGAGCGCCGCACCGGCCAGAAGGCCGGTGCGGCGCTCACGGGCAGCACTCATCACGGAGAAGGATTCCGTCCGGTCAGAATCGGTGTAGCTATCAGGCTCAGACCTGGGCAGCGCGGCGGCGGGCCACGATGCTCGCACCGGCGGCGGCCAGCAGGGTCAGACCACCGGCCACGGCCAGGCCGGACACGGTGTTCTCGGACTCCACGGCGACACCGGTCTCAGCCCCACCCACGGGGACCTGACCGACCTGATTGTACTGGCCGTTGCCCCAGGACTCTGGCACGTAGTCCACGATGACGTCCGTGCCACTGTCGGCCTCGTCGTCGCCGCCCTGCTCACAGGCGATGCCATCGAGGTCACGATCCAGGTGCGGAGCATAAGCCGGGTCCCCGACCGGGATGTTCACCCGGCCCGCGGCACGAGCCTCAGCGCAGTTGTCGAAACCAGCGACATCCGTCGGGGTCTCAGCAACCGGAGTGACCGGGGGAACGGAGACACCGTCATCGGGCACCAGGGCGGCGTTGTAGACAGCGCCGTCCTTCTCACACCCGACACCGTCGACGGGTTGGTCCAGGTGCGTGCCGTACCCGGGGGAACCGGCCGGAATGTTGTAGACGCCGTACTGGGCCGCCTGCGTGCAGTTGTCGAAAACGATCGGGGCCGCTGCGGCCGGAACCATCGACAGGCCGGTGAACCCGGCGGCGGCCAGCACGGCCATCCCTGCGGTGATCTTCTTCATTGTGTCCCCTTTGAACGAAAGCAAATGGATGTATCTGGATCCTATGGACTGGGATCGACTCTTGTGGGGACACCACGACTTTCCGGTCGTCGCAGTGCTATGGAACCCGTAAATCTAGGCCTTCTTGCACCCGACCCAGGCGTCAGTGTTGTGGATTCCTGCTCCGTGGACGCCGTGAGGGCTGCTTGCAGTCCCCCTGAAAGGGGACATGTCCACCACCGCACGGGTAGGTGTGCGATAGCCCCATGAGTCCTCGCCACCATGAGCTGCCTCAGCAAGTAGGAGCCGCCGCACGCATCGACGCTCATGGGCGTTCCTTTGAGCTAGGTCATCCCGAAGGGCCGTGCGGGCTCATCGGCCGGCAAGACCAGCAAGACCAGATTGCCGGGCACCGGGGCCGGAGGACATGACTTCGTGCCAGGTCGCCGGGGACTACCCGCCTCTACAGGGCCGAACGCGTTGACCCCTCGTCCCTTTGGCACAGGACAGGTACCCGCTCAACTCTTCCGGAGATCAACGACGTACATCACACATGTCAGGCGTCGCCGTGCTGGGGAGGATCCGTGACGTGGGCTGATGCCCGTGCGAACCAGCAACACGGTAAAGATCGGACACCCTAGTAATTTGCAGATGCTACCAAGTGGTATTTCTTTGACTGTCGTCCTCCATCGCATCGAAGTCCAAGACCGGCAAAGTCATCTCCGTCTCCTGAGGCCGTGGCACTGGCGGGCGCAGGACGGTGGCGTTGTGATCAGTAACGGCCACGAAGACGAGTAGCACACAGGGACGACCGGCTGGATGGTTTCCCCTCCCCCACCGAGCACAGGAAACACCACCCATGACCCCCCACCGTGGCCTGCCCGACCCCCTGCCGCCGTTGCCCAAGTCCCCCTCCGGGCGCACCCCACAGTGGGTGATCGATGAGGCCCTGAGCCGACAAAACGGGTCTGCTGCGGCCGGCCAACGTCGGCGCCGCCGTCGGGCCGACCGGACCATGAACCGGGAGACGCCGGTCTCGGACTGGCGCCGCTGGGAGCCTCCAGTGTCGGACCGTAGTCCCCGCCGGAACTCATGGGGAATGACCCTTCTGGTGCTCACGCTCGTCGTGGGAGTACCGGCGATCGGTGGATACCTCGTGCTGCCCCATGTCCAGGAGCGACTGATCAGCGCCTCCTCCACCCCGGCACTACCATCCCCGCCACCACAGGATCCCGGCCCCGCCTCCGGGCCCGCGGAGCAGGCCGCACATGAACCGCCGATCGACATCACCACCGTCCATCCCGTGCCCGAGGGGGACGTCATCGTGGGACCTGCCGATCTCGACGTCCCAGGGCATTCCACGGATGGGCGCATCCCGGTGCCGGCGGACGCCGACAACGCCTACGGCCCCTCGGCCGGGGTGGACTCAGCCGCCCACCCCCTCGGGAGGCCCCCGGTTGTGCCCGACACCGGTGGGTACAGCCTGCTGGCCACCCAGAGCCCCGGGGACCAGGTCGTCGCCTACGATCCGTGCCGCCCGATCCGCTATGTCGTGCGCCCCGATGGCGCCCCCGCCGGTGGACAGCAACTGCTCGAACAAGCCATCGCGGAGATTTCGGCGGCCACTGGGTTGCAGTTCCTCGACGACGGCCCCACCACAGAGGCACCCCGGCAGGACCGGGAGCCCTACCAGCCCGAGCGCTACGGTGAACGCTGGGCGCCCGTGCTCATCACCTGGTCCACCCCGACGGAATACCCGGACCTGGCCGGCGAGGTCGTCGGCCTGGGCGGCAGCACCTCCCTGCAGGTCGGCAACAGCCCGCACGCCTACGTCACCGGTCTCATGACCCTCGACGCCCCCGACCTGCAAGAGACACTTCAGCACCCTGCAGGAGCCGAGATTGTCCGGGCCGTCATCATGCACGAACTCGGTCACGTGCTCGGCCTGGGCCACGTCGAGGACCCCACCCACCTGATGCACGGGGTGAGCACTGAGCACAACACCGCCCTCACCGCCGGCGACCGGGCCGGACTGGCCAAGCTCGGCGCCGGCCAATGCGTTCCCCAGCTCTAGCGAAAGCCCCGTCCAAGGGAGGCTTATCAGATGCACGCCTGGCCTCCTCACCCGACCCCCCCCCAGTACACTCGGCGGTGATCGATGAGCGTGATCGTCACCCTCCTCAGATGAGGTGACGATCGCTTTCGATACTTGCTGGAGCGACCGTAACAGTCCGCGCGCACGACGAAATGGGGGCCCGGTGACCACCGCGCCCCGGTTTCTCGAGGCGACACTGTGAGAGCCTGGGTCCGTTCGCATCCCCTCCCCCATGGAGTTCCCGTGAGTGCTGCCAGCACGCCCAATGCTGTGCTGGGCGAGGTCCCGGTCGTGGGCTCCTTCGCCGTGGCTGCCCAGCTGCGGAAGACCACCGCCGGCACCACCGCCCGGGTAATCGTGGCCCTACCCGAGGACGTGAAAATCACCCCTGCCGCCCTGGTGCCAGCACTGCTGAGCCTGGGCCAGCAGGTCCTGCTCGACTACCGACTCAGCGGCCACGAGCTGCCCGAGGTGGAGGTCACCGCCGTGGAACGGGTCGAGACCGCCCCGACAACAGTCACGGCAACCGGGTTCGCCCTCGGGGTCATCAACGATTTGGCGGCCAGGCGCTCGGCCATCGCCGTGGACTCGGACCTGCTGCTGGGCAACGACGGCGGTGTCCTGCTGATCGCCGCCACCCTTCTCGCCGGCGCCGAACACCTCCTGGAAGCCGGAGACCACTCCACCGACCGGCCCGCCCCGACCCGGAGTCGGTCCCACCACCGCCGCTGATCTATGGCAACACCTGGTACCGCCACCTGGAGGACCCCGGGCCTGCCAGCCGCGCTCTGCCCCGGAGCGCCCATCACGAGGCGGCCGTGGATGCTGTCCCTCTCCCCACTGGTGCGGTGCGGTCTCCGTCGAAGAACCGCTGAGCCAGCCTTGAAACACAGAGCCTGTCACCGGCATGGTCTACGCAAGACTGAAGTGACTCCTCATCAGACGGACATATCCGGCTCTACATGAAACCGACCTCACCACTCTCAAGCGCGTCAATGAGGTCGGGCTCGCGGAGGTCGACCGATTGCGCGCTGAAGAGTGGCCCAGACACGCGGCTCTGAAGGTCGGATAGGAGGCAGGACTTCTGGGCTGCGATAAATGGCGCCTTCGTCCATGCGCAGCGTTGGTTCAGCTGGCGTTTCGGCAGACTCAGGGTCAGGGACTGCACCGGTGTCCGCAGGAATCGATGCAGAGTGCCCCCATTCGGCGCTTTCCGACTGGTCAGATGGCAAAGCGCCGGGCTGCTCCTGCCTGGACATTCTTGAAGCTACAGGTGGTGTGATGGTCTCGGCACCCTCCACCGCCCGAGCTAACCAACGACCTACCGTCTTGACGGAGGCTCGCATCAGCTCGGCGATCGCCTGCTTCGATTCCCCCGCCAGGTGCAGGGCTTGGGCCTTCAGCGCTTTCGCATCGGTCATTGCAGAGCGCACGGTGCGGCCAGTCGCCGCGTTGGCTGCCGCTGCCTCAGCCTTCGCCTCCGAGGTGGCTTTGCCCCCTACCCGGCCCTTCCGTGATAGGAACTGGTTTTTTTTGCCTCCATGGCTAGACGTACGCGGTCGGCCGTTGCCCTTGCGTGCCTGACGGCACGCGGAGGCAGACAGCGCCCGGACTTCCTTGTCTGGCAACGGGTGCTCGAGGTCTCGATTGAGCGTTCGGGCATACGCCAGCGCATCAGGTTCGTGTGGCTCGCGCTCCTCCCCGAGCCACCGGGTCCAGAGCCACCGCAGGGTCTTACGGAACAGAGAGCAGTTGCGCCCAGAGGTGTTGGCAATCGCCTGCTGCACTACTCGCGACTGCTTGGCTCTGTCCGGAGTGGGTTGCCATGCCGAGACGGCTGGTCCGTCGAGGATCTCGTCGTGAAACGGATCGACGTAGGAC
The DNA here is from genome assembly GCF_001580365.1 of Kocuria turfanensis. Taxonomy (NCBI): domain Bacteria; kingdom Bacillati; phylum Actinomycetota; class Actinomycetes; order Micrococcales; family Micrococcaceae; genus Kocuria; species Kocuria turfanensis. Next base: position 31,761 of record NZ_CP014482.1, read on the forward strand.
TTCATGTGGTCCATCAACTCCCCCAGATGCCACGGAGTGGCCCTGTTCCCCCAGTAGACCTTCCCCACCGGGTTGCGGGCAGATGGATTCTGAACCAGGAATCGGGTGAAGTTCTCGTCGCCGTAGACCAACCGAGTTAGGGAACGTAATACCGAGTCGGCGTACTGCTTCGGGCCGGGACGGTGACCACGACCGACGAAGACCGGGTCGATCGCCCAGCCTGCCTGAGCATGACCAGACTCGGGCTTGTGGATGATCCAGGTGGCCGGTGGCACGGCGGGATGCATCAGCAGCATGAGCGCGTCGCAACGGTCCACGTCGACCACCAGAAAGTTGATGTTGTCGGCCGGGTTGATCTGGACATAGGGGAACTCGACCACGGACTGACCGTTGTTCGGCAAAGCCTGGTGCTTGGTGTACCCGGCCCTGAAATAGGTCAGGCGGTGGTGCGTGATCCATCTGCTGGCCGGGCTCGTCTCCTGCCTCGGAGGCAAGATTCCTAGCAGATCAAGGACTTCGTCTGGGCATGGGGGTATGGCGTCAGGGGCCCAGGGTGCTAATCTGGACGTAACGCACCCCCGGTGTGATAGGGCAAGAAATCACTCCGGTGCTATATGCGAAGCAGACCAACAGGTTTGGCGACTCAGGTGGTCGGCTTCGAGAATTGTTTTGAGAGGGACCCGTCTGGGAAGGCGGGTCCTTTCTCATGCAGTCATGGGATCAGGCGATACGTCGTTCCTCCAGATTGATCGTCTGCTGCTCGGGCTTCGTTGACGACATGGCCGTACGGTCCAACCAGTCGGTAATAATTTCGACTGCCAGGTCATTGGCGGTAGTGCCACGGGACTCCACGATGTCCCAAAACTGGTTGTACCGGTCAATGGGAAGGTTCGCAGATACCTTCTGTCGCTCGCCCTTGGACGGGCGGCCGCCACGGGGACTGCGCGTACGAGGCATAGTCGTCATGGTTGGAAGTATGTCAGTCGAACGACATCGTTTCCAGAAACACGCTGCATGAGTTTCCAAATTTCCCAGTCAACGTTGGCGTGTCCCAGGTGGTGGCAGGTTAGCTCTTCGAGTCAGCCGGTGGCCGCGGATCTGGCCGGCGAGAATTCGGAGATGGGCCGACTGCGTCATCGACCTGGACATCGCCGAGAACGGCCGCCGGGTGGTGATCGAGCTCAACGGGCTCCTCAACGCCGGGCTCTACGCCTCCGACCCGGTGCTCGTTGTCCAGGCCCTGGTCGCCCGGCCCGGGGCAGTACGTGCGCTGGATGTGTGGTCACACACGTGGGTGGCATGAGTACTCAGCAAATGACCCCTCCCCCACTACCGTCACACCCTGCCCACCGCCGCCGACGTCCACCGCTGGTGCGAAGACGTCGTGCTGATGGGTGAGTCGTCCGCCATCGAGCGCGACGTCGACCTCCACCCGTCCACCTTCGAGAACTACTTCATCCAGCTCGACGCCCACCGCACCTTCGTCGAGGTCTGCGGCATCATCGCTGACACCGAGCTCACCAGTTCGCTGGTGGCCGCCCGGCGCGACCTGGTGCTACACGCCACCGAGCTGCACTATGACTGGGACGAGCTATACGAGGTCGGCCAGCATCTCGCAAAGGCCAAGATGCCACTGGCGATCCAGCACTTCCCAAGTGATTCCTGACCGTCCACCACGACGACCGACGGCCCGCCGTCTCCATAGGGGACAGGCCGTCGGCCTGCGTGGGAGCATTGTTGTGTTCTACTTGTTGTACCTGTTCCACATGTTGAACTTATGCACCCAGTCAACCATGCGCCGGTCAGCGGGCGTGCTTGAGTTTGCCCTTCAGCGGCGGGAACTGGGTGACGTTCGCCCGGATCAGGGCCTGGCCGATCGCTACGGCTACCGCCTCGCGGACGAACGCCGACTTGTTTACCTGCCAGCCCTCCATCTCGGCTCGGTCAAGCTCGGCCATCAGCTGGTGGTGGAGGTCGTAGGGCAGCACGACGTTGTAGGAGATCTTCCTTCCGCCGTCATCCGGCGGCGGAGCGGACTGCAGCGCCGTCTCCCGCTCCTCCGGGCTCAGGGCCAGGTGCTGATGCACCGCCCGCTGCAACCAGCGGACGAAGGACGTCGGCCCGCCGCCGGGGATCCGGTGCTTGTCGGAGGAATACGCCCGCTTAGCGTGGTCCAGGGAGGTGCGTGAGAACGAGACTCCGATCGGGACGGTGGTGGCCCGCGGGCCCGCCAAGGGATGCGAGTACCGCTCGAGGCCCCTGACAGCCTCGGAGTCTGCGACGGCGAGCCCGCTCGGATGGATAGCGGGTGCTGACATGGCACTCCCCTCCCCCATCGGCTCCGCGGTCGGCACCACATTTTCGGTCTTCTCTCGAGTAGCAAGCTCCGGTCGCCTGGTCTCTCCGGCCGGCACCTGAGCTGGGACCTCGTCCTCGAGCGCCGGCTGCTCGGCGTGCTGCTGCGCGTCGTCGAGGGTCTGCCCGTTGGACCGCGGCTTCAAGATCTCGGCCACCGGCCACTCCCCCACCACCTCATCGGAGCCTTCCCCCACCGGCTCGGCGGTCACTGCCGGCACCAGAGTCCCCTCCCCCACCGGCAAGGTGACGGGTCCGGGCGTCGGCGCGGTCTCGTTCGCCAGCGTCTCGGCAGCCTGCTCGAAGACCGTGATGTCGGCCGACTCGTCGGAGCCGGCGGTGCTGCTGCGCTGGTTGGCTCTGGCATCCAAAAGCTGCTCGTCACGCAGGTGCTGCTGCTCCAGGGCTTCGTCGCGCACCTGGTTGCGGGTCTTCTTGCCCACCAGCTTGTTCACGCGCTTGGTCGGCATCGTCACGCCTCCCCAATCAGGGAGCCGAACACCCTTGCGTAGTCCTTAGCCGGATTCGACTTGGGATCGTACTGGCCCACCGGCATGGCCGAGCGTGTCGCATCACGAGCTGCGATGCCCTCACGGATCGGATCAGTGACCTTCGTGGACTCCCCGTACTCCTCGCGCAGCGTCAGCACGAGCTCACGGTCCAGCAGACGGCGGCCGTCGTAGCGCGTGGGGATGATCGCGCCGATCTTCAGCCCCCTGTTGATCCGCGGCGCCAGCCGCTTCTCGATCACCGACTCGAAGTAGTCGACCTGCGTGTACGCCTCCACGTCGCACACCACAGGGGCGATGAGGTACTCCGCCGCTGCCATTCCGGTAATGCTGAGGTCGCTCATGGCCGGCGGGGTGTCAATCACGACGTCGTCGTAGCGATCGGCCACGTCTGGCAGGAGGTCCCGTAGCGAGGTGATGAGGTCGTCAACACTGTTCACATCGACCAGAGACAGGTCGTGCTGGCCGACCAGCACCTCGACGCCCTCGATGTCAGGCGCCTCGGTCGCAGCCTCTTCGATGGTCATCCTGGCGGTCAGCACATCTGCGGCTGTGCCGTTGAACTCCGTGGCATCGGTGAAGCCCAGGCGCTGCGTCAGCGTGCCCTGCATGTCCAGGTCGACGGCTAGGACTCGCCGGCCTCGCTGGGCCAGTGTCCAGATCAGTTCGGCCGCGGTGGTGGTCTTGGTCGTTCCGCCCTTGGGGAAGGCGACGGTGTAGATCATCGTGGATGTCCCTCTCGGCCGGGTGTACGGCCGGTGACTTGGGGAAGGCTGTCGTCCATCACCCTAACCGGTTACACGCTTCAACAGGTCAAACACGTTCAACGTAGTGAACACAACAATATTTATCCCTTGCTCGGTGCCAGCCGCAGCCAGCGACGAGCGGAGCGTGGGGCGTACCTGGATCAGAAACGCTTGTCACGTTATGCAGGTTCAGCATGTGGAACCGGCGCTATCGGGCTAGCACCTGATGGCACCCCGGCATGGAGCGTGGGTTGGACCGACTCACGTGGTCGAGCGGGTGAGACTCGTTGAACTTGGCACTACATGCAGACTCTGCACCATGCGTTATGCAATGACGCGGCCGACGCCGCCCGGTCCACTTCGACACCTATCAGCAATAGAAGTCTCTGCAAGACCTATGGGTAGAACAAGGCAAGCATGGGCAACACAACAAGGGACCCTGTGGCGCCAACACACGCCAGGGGATCCATTGGGCGGTTAAACTTATCGAACATGTGAAACAAGTAGAACGAGATAAACATGCACGACGCAACAATAAGCTGGCTATGCCGGTGAGCCTTGACGGGTCATGGCGTCGTTGCTTCTTACATCGAACTTGTGCCACATGTGCAACATGACAAGACCGCACAACACAACAAGAGTCCGTCGCCAGCCGCTATCGAGTTCGAGTTTCATCGATCAGACAGCTGACGCAATGCAACAGCGGCACTTGTTGGACATGGTGAACCGGTTAGACCCAACAACGTAATGCGGTACGGCTGTCAATCTCGGTCAAGGCCCTAGAATCCGGCCAGGTCGCCGGCAAGGCGCTCTGCCTCAGCGGCACCCTAGGTTTCCATAAAGCGGGGCCCGGTCTCGTCGTTGAACATCTTGACGGCAAACTGGTCCGCACCGAGGGACTCGACGGCGACTCGCAGTTGACCGTCCCGGGAGGCGTAATGGACGCGGCCCGGGCTGGCGCAGTCGAACATGCCCTCGTCGTCGTACTCAGGGCGTGGCCGAGGTACTCGTCGCGATCCAGGAGGGCTTCGACCTCCTCGAACGTCTCCTTGGCGCTGGTCGCGGTGGTCAGGTCTGACAGCATCTTGGCGAGAGAGTGCTGGATCGACTCCGACACGTGTTAGTTCTCCGATTTTGATCGACTGATCGCCCGTCGTCAGGGAATGTCCGCGGTCGGCTGCGGCGGTGGGGGAGGGGCAAACCGTCGCCATGGCCGTCATGTGTGCGGTTGACCGTGTCGGGATGCAATGGCCTGAGGTTGTCCAACGTCGACGGGTGGCTACAGGCGACACGCTGGGATCTAGCGGTTACGTCCGTTTTGGACACTACTGACGTTTCCGACTGGATGGCGGTATGCCACAGCCTATAGCCACATGGGACTGCCCCGACTTTGGTTGGCTCTGACCTGCCCCACGGTTGGGACTGTCGCAGCGACAGGTGGCAGGTTGACCTAGCAGTGCACCAGTCCCCTTCTCTCAATCCAAGGGATGTGAGACGTCTCGTCGGAAAAATTTGCACCCGCATGTTTCCGCGGTTCGGCCTGTCTCGCATCTATGTGCTTTATCCGTGGGCCTAGAATCAGATACTCAACGTTAGTTACGAGACAGATGGAGTGGACATGGGGAAGCTGATCGGTATGCCCGGGTATCGACACGGCAGCAGGACGCAGACCGTCAAGTGTCCGACCTGTTGGGTGCCGGCGTGCGGCGCGATGACCTCTATGTTGATCATGGAGTATCTGGAAGGCGTGCGTCCCGTCCGCAGTTCGACAAAGCCGTGGCTGCGCTCGAGCCGTGCGACACGCTGGTGATCACCACGTTGGACCGTCTGGGGCGTTCGACGCAGAACATGCTGGTCTTCGCCGAGGCCTTGCGGGGGAGAGATGCCGGGTTGCGGGTGCTGAATCTCGGTGGGGGAGACGTGGACACGGCCACCCCGATGGGTTCGATGGTCTTCATCGTCATGGCCGCGCTGGCGCAGATGGAGCTGGAGATCAAGCGGGAGCGGATCACCGACTCGGTGGCCAAGCGCTGGACCGCCGGCAAGGACCTCGGTGGGCGGCGTCAGACCTTCACCGACTCCCAGATCCGCAACGCCCTCCGGTTGATCGACGGTGGGGAGCCGGCCACCCAGATCGCACGGGATCTCGGCATGTCGAGGGCTACCCTCTACCGGCGGATCCGGGAGTTGCCGCAAGCATCGACCATTTGAATCGTCCCTCTGCGATTGACGTTGTGATGCTCGCGACGCACTTGAGCGGGCTTTTCGCCGGCCGGGGCGCCATCAATCAGGTATGACAGCCCCGCCTGGTTGATGGCGCCCTGCACGGGCGGATCCCGGTCCGCTCGAGGTGCGTCTTGTGCGGTGTCCTGGCCGACGTGGACGAGCTGGTTCTACTGCTTGGCGGGGTGGGCCGGTTCCTCGCCGGGAGCGGATTCGACGTGGTCGGGGGCCGCGGCTACGTCCTTGACCGCGTGCCCGCCGAACTGGTTGCGCATCGCCGCGATCATCCTCATCGCGGGGGACTCGTCCTGGCGGGAGGTGAACCGGGCGAACAGGGCGTTGGTGATGTTGGGCACCGGGACCGCGAGGTCCAGGGCCGCCTCGACGGTCCACCGGCCCTCGCCCGAGTCCTCGGCGTACCCCCGGAGCTGCTCGAGGTGCTCGTCCTCGTTGAGGGCGTTGACCGCCAGGTCGAGCAGCCATGACTTGATCACCGAGCCTTCGCGCCAGGAGTTGAAGGTTTCTCGCACCGAGCGGACATGGCCGGCTGCTTCGAGCAGTTCCCAGCCCTCGGCGTAGGCCTGCATGATCGCGTACTCGATGCCGTTGTGGACCATCTTGGCGAAGTGGCCCGCACCGTGGTCCCCGGCGTGGACGAAGCCGAAATCACTCGCGGGTTTGAGGGAGTCGAAGATCGGCTGCGCCTTGGCGACCGTGGCCTCCTCGCCGCCGACCATGAGCGCGTAGCCCTGGGTGATGCCCCACACGCCCCCAGAGACGCCGCAGTCGAGGTACTCGATGCCTCTGGTGGCGAGTTTCTCAGCCCGTGGGGCGTCGTGGATCCACCGGGAGTTGCCGCCGTCGATGATGACGTCGCCCTCGCCCAGCAGCTCGGCGAGTTCGTCGATCACCACGTCGACGACCGTGTCCGGCACCATGACCCACACGATCTGGGGCCCATGGTCGATCCGCTCCACCATCGCGGCCAAGCTCTCGGCGTCGGAGAGCTCGGCGTCGGTGTCGTAGCCGATCACGGTGTGGCCCGCCTCGCGCAGCCGTTCGCGCATGTTGCCACCCATCTTGCCCAGCCCTACCAGTCCCATCTGCATGGCGCGCTCCATCCTCGGTCATCCGCCGTGGGGACGGGCATCCTCCAGCTCCGTCTCACCGCGGAGGGGCGCCGCACAGGAGTGGTCCTCTTCCGCGGGGTGCAGCCGTTCGGGAGCCTTCCCGCCCCGGGTGCTCATCACGGTCTCACGATGGAATCTCTGCCACCACCCCAGGGGTGAAACGCATGGTGCGATACTCGTGGCTTCCACGGATCCGTCCGTCCGCGCAATGGTTCTCCGGGCTGACCGTTGTGGCCCTGGACGGTGCTGGACGTGGTGGTTGGCCACCACGGTGTTGCGGTGGTCCGGCACGGACTGCAGGACTCGGGTCACTTACCCCGGCTACCCCGCCGTTTGACGTTGCCTAATAGGGGAAGGTTCAGAATGGCGGGCGTGCCTCGGGTGCGTTCTGCGTTGCCCGGTGAAGGGCCATGAGGGCCTGTGGTGCAGACGACCAGCATGGAAAGAGCACAGTGACATGAGCGGATACCAGCTGGACGCAGTCGTGTTCGAAAAGAACTCAATCAATGGTGACGGTGCGGTCCGGGATGAGGGATCCATGATCGCGCGAGAGGCCTGGTTGACCGTTCTGGCCCTGGTGGCTGGAGGCACGCCTTCGCTGCTGGTGGTCGCGGCTTCGATGAAATTGGCCCCCATGCCGTTGCTGTTCTGGGCTGTGGCGGTGCCGGGCATGCTGGTCCTGCTCGGGATCCTGGTCTATGCGCGGTGGTCGGGGCTCGATCGGCTGTACAACCGGCTGTGGGTCGGGGTAGTCGGCGGGGTGGTGCTCACGATGGCCTTGGACGTCGTGCGCGTGGCCGGGGTGCACCTGGGGTACCTGCCGGACTCGGTGACCATGTTCGGCAACATGATCGCCGGGGCGGCTCCGATGTCAGACCCCAGCCCGCTGAGCTACTTCTTGGGGGCTGCCTATCACTTCTTCAACGGCATCTCCTTCGCCGTGATCTATTCGGTCTTGTTCGGCCGCACCCGGTGGTGGGGTCCAGTGCTGTTCTCCGTTGTGTTCGTGGAGAGCGCGATGATGCTCCTGCCGCCGATGGCTTTGAAGTTCGGCCCGTTCGGTCTCGATGCGTTCGGAACTCTCTGGAACGGGTACTTCCTCGACACACTGCTGGCCCACGCCGCCATGGGCGTAGCCCTGGGGGCTGTCATCCAGACCTCCGCCCGGTACCGCGGCATCCTGCTGAGGCCATTGGGGTGTCGTTGACGGTTCCTCGCTGGTGGGACGCGCGGAGCTGGGGGACCGACGGTACCCGTTCGCCCAGGGGCGGATTCAAGTCGATCAGGGTCGGGGTGGCGCGGCGAGGCCGGCGCCAACCGACCTGGATTTGACGTTCCCCTATGAGGGAAGGTCGACACTAGGTTCGGCAACGCCATCAGAGGCGTTCCCCTCTTGGGCGGACTGTCGAATCCTGCCGCTGTCCAAGGGGCCGCTCGTAGTACATGTCAGGCAGGAGCGGGGGAACCACCAGTGGGCTTCGCAGGAAGCTCTTGGGGCTAAGCCGCTTGGGGGCCGTTCCGCGGTTCTTCGAGCGTCCGGATGATCCCATCCGAGTCCGACAGCTAACTTCGCAGGCATTGGGAGAGGTACATCTTGTCCAGGAATCACCGTTCAGCGCGTCATCGTGTGACCCCGGCGCGCCTGCGTCCGATGAAGGCCGTTTCACGTGCCGTGACCTCGGAGGCCGGAAACATCGGCCGGTCAGCAGCTGTGGCCTTCGCCGCCACGGGTCTGCTTTTGGGTGGGGGCCTGCCGGCCAACGCGACGGAGGCAGCCGGGTCCTATGAGGCGGCGAGCTCGGTTCCCGCCGGCGGCCTTGTTGCCGCCGCGACCTCGGTCTCCGAGGGGTCGCCGACCACGCACGAGGTCGTGCCCGGTGACACGCTGGGGGCCATCTCGAGCGCTTACGGGGTGGAGCTGGAATCAGTGTTCGCCCTGAACGGGATGGGGTGGGAGACCACCATCTACCCCGGCGACGTCATCGCACTGACCGGTCGAGCAACCCTCTCCGAGGGAGCTCCGGTCACGCACGAGGTCGTGCCCGGAGACACGCTGGGGGCGATCTCGAGCGCTTACGGGGTGGAGCTGGAGTCGGTGTTCGCCCTGAACGGGATGGGGTGGGAGACCACCATCTATCCCGGCGACGTCATCGCGCTGACCTCTGACGGGGCGGTAGGCGGGCCTGTCGGCGCCCCGGCACTTGTGGCGGCCCCGGCCCCCGTCGCTGCCCCGGCTCCTGTGGCTGCGCCGGCACCTGCTCCCGCCCCGGCACCGGTCTCTGTTCCTGCACCGGTTAGGGCGATGTCGGTGGCGCCGGCATCGGCGTCCGAACCGGCGGTGGTCCCGGTGTCGGCGCCGGTGGGTCGGCTCAGTGCGCCCGTGGCCAACATGGTGACGAACTCGCCTTTCGGGTACCGGGTCAACCCGTTGACCGGTGGGGCTGCGGAGCTGCACACGGGCGTCGATTTCGCGGCAGGGTGCGACACCCCGGTGCTCAGTTCGGCGGCCGGGACGGTCACCGAAGCGGGGTTCAGCGCCTATGGGGGCGGTAACCGCATCGTCATCGATCACGGAAACGGCCTGCAGACCACCTACAACCACCTTCAGAGCCTCGGGGTGCAGGCGGGTCAAGCCGTGGGGGCCGGTGCTCTCATCGGGATCGCCGGGGCCACCGGCAACGCCTCCGGCTGCCACCTCCACTTCGAGGTCGTCGTCAACGGCCAGACCGTCGACCCCGCCGGCTGGCTGTAACCACACGGTCTCTGAGCGCCCGGTCATGCGCCCGGGCGCTCAGACACCATCTGTCTTTAGGGCAAGCACCTCTAGGTGTCTCTGCATCCTCGGGGTGTGGTCGGTGCCGCACCCGATCCCTCTCACACCCGGGGATCGCATGTCGGCCATCCGGTGATGTGGCAAGCCGGGGTGCTGCTGGTTTGTTCGTGGATATAGAGACGCACCCGCCGGCTCCCGGAGGGCGCGGTGAATGTGGTTCCCGTCATGAGTGGTGACAGGCGGTTACTCAGGGATGGGGCTCGACAGGGTGAGCCCCATGCCTGCAGAAGGTTCCTGGTGTGGGCTTGGGCGCGGATCGTGGTCGCCGGGGTCACAGGTAGCTGCAGATTTGTTGGGCGTCGCATTGGTCGGGGTCGCCTTCGGCGGCTCTTCTGTAGTTCTCGGCCACGGATTCCCGGAGGGCGGTGAGCTCAGCGATCTGTCGGTCCAGGCCGGCCAGTTGCTGGGCCAGTTGCTCGGTCACATGGGTGCAGGGCACCTGCCCGGCGTCGCGGACCCGGAGGATGTCACGGATCTCGGCCAGAGGAAGCCCGGCAACCTTGCCGCGGTGAATGAACTCCAGCCTGTCGAGGAGCTCCTTCGGGTAGTCGCGGTAGCCGTTGGCGGCACGCTGGGCCGGTGGGAGCAGTCCCTGTTTCTCGTAGAACCTGAGCGCCTTGGTCGTCATGCCGACGGCTGCGGCCGCCTCGCCGATACGCATAGTTCCTCCCGGTCCTGAAATGATCCCTGCACCTTCCACAATAGTGGAAGGTGCCTGTGTGCGGCGGCTTCCACTGCGATTCATCGGGAACGGCTCAGTGCCTGCGGGGCGGGGCGGGTCCGGCGGCGGTCAGGGCTCGGTGTGGGAGCGGTCGTTCTCGACGGCCTGCCAGGCCTTGCGGGCGGCGATCAGGACCGGGTCCCACAGTGGGGAGAACGGCGGTGCGTAGGACAGGTCGATGTTGAGCAGCTCCTCCACGGGGGTCTCGTGCCACAGGGCGACGGAGAGGACGTCGATGCGCTTGGCCGCACCCTCCTCGCCGACGATCTGGGCTCCGAGCAGCCGTCCGGTGCCGCGTTCGGCGATGAGCTTGGTGCGGATGGGCTTGGCGCCGGGGTAGTAGCCGGCCCGCGTGGTGGAGTCGACCACCGCGGTGACGGGGTCAAAGCCGGCGGCGTGCGCCTCCGCGACGCCAAGCCCGGTGCGTCCTACTTCGACGTGGCAGATCTTGGTCACGGCCGTGCCGAGCACCCCGGGGAAGGTGGCGTAGCCGCCGCCGATGTTGATCCCGGCGGTGCGGCCCTCCTTGTTGGCGTGGGTGCCCAGTGGCAGCCGGACGTGGCGGCGGGAGACGCGGTGGAACTTCTCCACGCAGTCCCCTCCCGCCCAGACACCCTCGACCCCGGTGCGCAGCCGCTGGTCCACCGCGATCGCGCCCGTCGCGCCCAGGGGGATCCCGGCCTGTGCGGCGAGGGTCGTGTTCGGTGCCACCCCCAGACCCAGGATCACCAGATCGGTCGGGATGGTGGCCTGGTCGGTCACCACCGCGGTGACCTGTCCGCCATCGGTCTCAAACCCGGTGACCGTCTCCTCCATCCGGACCTCCATCCCGTACCCCTCCATCGCTGAGGTGATGAGGGCGCCCATGTCCGGGTCCAGTGCGGGCAGCGGGGCCGGGGGACGCCCGATGACGGTGATCTGCACCCCCAGGCGCACAGAGCTTCGGCCAGCTCCAGGCCGATGTAGCCGGCCCCGACGACCACCGCCCGCGCCGGCCGCTCCTGCTCCAGCACCGCCCGCAGGGCGAGGCCCTCGTCGAGGGTCTGCATCCCGTGGATGCCGCGGGCGTCGATCCCGGGCAGGGGCGGGCGGAACGGGACGGCTCCCGTGGCAAGCATGAGCTGGTCGAAGCCCTCCCAGGTCTCCCGGCCGGTGACCTGTTCCCGTACCAGCACGGCCCGGCGGTGAAGGTCGATCTCCAGGGCCTCGTGGCCGGTGCGGGCGTCGATGTTGTTGTGGTTGTCGCGGAACTGCTGCGGGGTGCGGGCGATCAGCTCCGAGGCCTCGGCCACGTCCTTGCCGATGAAATACGGGATCCCGCACGCGGAGTAGGAGGTGTAGTTGCCGCGCTCAAAGGCGACGATCTCGAGTTCGTCGCGCCCCTGCTGGCGGCGTGCGGCCGAGGCCGCGCTCATCTCGGCGGCGTCCCAGCCGATGACGACCAGCCGCTGTGTCACCGCTGCTCCTCGTGGGCGGCGCTCCAGTCGGGGCCGGGGGAGCCGGCCGGGTACTCCTCCAGAGGTACCCGGCCGGCCTGCCAGGCATCGCGGATCTGGTCGATGAGCGCCCAGGCGTGCTCTACGGCGTCGGAGCGCACGGACAGTGTGGGGTCGCGGTCGAGGATGCTCTGGAGCACTTCGCCGTAGGGATTCAGACGGCCCTCCCCGAAGTCAGTCGCCAGTTCCGCGCGGTCGATGGTGAGGGGATCGCCGGGGCCGTTGATGTTGAGTCCCAGGGCGATGGTGGGGGAGCCCAGGCCGATGCGCAGCACCGTGGGGTCCTCGGCCCCGCGCAACCCGTCCGGCACCCGCGGGGTCTGGCGGAAGGTCACGACGATCTCCTGACGGGGGTCGCCGATGGCCTTGCCGGAGCGCAGAGTGAACGGCACCCCGGCCCACCGCCACGTGTCCGCCTCGACGGTGACCTCGGCCAGCGTCTCCGTCCCCAGCTCCGGGTCCACGCCCTCCTCGTCCACGTAGTCGGGCAGGTCCTGCCCACCGACCGTGCCGGCCGTGTAGCGGGCGCGTCGGCTGGCTCGGGCGGGGTCTCCGGCCCACAGTCGCACGGAGCGCACAGCCTGGGATTTCGCGGCCTGCAGCTCGGTAGCCTCCACGGTGGCGGGCGGCTCCATGGTGACCAGCGCCATGGCCTGCAGCAGGTGGCTCTGGAGCATGTCGACCATCGCCCCGGTACCGTCGTAGTACCCGGCGCGGCCCTCCAGGCCCAGCTCCTCGTCGTAGACGACGTCGACGCGGGAGATGTGGTCCCGGTTCCACAGGGGCTCGAAGAGGCGGTTGGTGAAGCGCAGACCGAGCACGTTGAGCACGGTGGAGGTGCCGAGGAAGTGGTCGACCCGGAACACCTGCTCCTGCGGCACGAGCTCGGCGAGCATGGCGTTGAGCTCGGCCGCGTTCTGCCGATTGGTGCCGAAGGGCTTCTCCATCGCCAGCACGGTGCCCTCGGGCAGCTCGACCTCCTGCAAGGCGTCCACGGCTTTGGCCGTCACGGCCGGGGGCAGCGCGAAGTACAGGGCCGGGATCCCGGTGGCCGCGCCGAGGAGTTGCTCCAGGTCCTCGGGGGCGGACACATCGGCGCTGAGGTAGCGGGCGTCGGCCAGGGCGTGGTCCACGGCCGGTCCTGTCGCCCCGACGGTGTCGAAGGACCCCCGGACGGTGTCGGTCCACTGCTCATCGTCCCGGTCCTGCCGTCCGGAGCCGATGAGGCGGATCCGCCGGTCGGGTTGTTCCGTGAGCAGCCGGCCCAGGCCGGGCAGCAGCAGCCGGGAGGCGAGGTCGCCGGTGCCGCCGAGAATGATCAGGGTCGAGACGGTGTCGTCCATGGTTGTGCCTCACGTCGGTGCCCGGGGTGATGACCGGGCGGTTTCAGGATCAGTGGAAGCCTCAGCCGGTCCGTGGCGCGGGTGCCGGGGCCGGAGATGCGGGTGCTTGTCCTTTGGCGGATGTTCCGGCCAGGCGCATCCCGGCGTTGATGAGGCCGATGTGGGTGAAAGCCTGGGGGGTGTTGCCTAGCTGGGTGCCGGTGGTGGGGTCGATCTCCTCGGCGAACGAGCCCAGGTCCCCGGCCAGGGCAACCAGGGTCTCGAACAGTTCGTTGGCTTCGCGGGTGTTCCCGGCCAGGGCGAGGGCTTCGATGAGCCAGAAACTGGCGATGGTGAAGGCCCCTTCGGTGCCGACCAACCCGTCCTCGACGCTGTCGGGCCCGTCGAGGCGGTAGCGGTAGAGCAGCCCGGGGTGGACGGTGGGCTGGGGGGTGAGCTGGGCGCGGACGGTTTCGATGGTCTTGGTCATGATCGGGTGGTCGCCGTTGATGAATCCGATGATGGGTAGCATCAGCAGGCTCGCGTCCATGGAGGGATCGTCGTAGGCGCGGGTGAAGTGCCCGTCGGTGACTCCGGAGTCGAAGATCTCCTGGCGGCACTTATCTGCTGCTTCCCGCCAGCGGGGTAGGTCGCCGTCCAGTCCGTAGGTTTCCACCAGCTGGCAGCCGCGGTCCAGGGCCGTCCAGGCCAGGGCCTTGGAGTGGACGAAGTGGCGTGGGTGGTTGCGGACCTCCCAGATCCCGCTGTCGGGCTCCTGCCAGTGCTCGGCGGCGAAATCCACGAGCTGGCGGAAGTGCGGCCATTCGGTGCGCATCACGTCATCGCCGAACACCTCGCAGATGCTCAGGCAGTCGACCAGCTCACCGTAGCTGTCCAGCTGCAACTGGGCCTCGGCGTCGTTGCCGACCCGCACCGGGGTGCTGCCGCGGTAGCCGGTCACCTCCGTCAGGGAGGACTCGGGGATCTCGGTGGCCCCGTCCACCCGGTAGAGCACCCGCAGCGGCAGCCCCGCCCCGGCGGTGGCAGTGCACAACCAGCGGGCGTAGGCGTTGGCCTCGGGGTAGCACTGGAGCTGGTAGAGGGCGTTGAGGGTGAAGCTGGCATCGCGCAACCAGGTGTAGCGGTAGTCCCAGTTGCGTTCCCCGCCGATCTGCTCGGGCAAGGACGTGGTGGCCGCGGCCGTCACAGCCCCGCTGGGGGCGTAGATCAGCTGCTTGAGCGTGATCGCGCTGCGTAGCACCGCCTCCCGGGCCGGGCCCTCATAGACCAGGTTCTGGGACCATTGCCGCCACGCTTCATCGATGGCCTCCAGTGCCGCGGCCACCTCCTCCGGTTCCGCGGTGCAGGGGCCCGCCCCGGCCCCGATCATCAGGCGCCCGGCCCACCGCTCCCCGGCGTGCAGCACCGCCTGCCCGCCGGCGCTGCCCCCGTCTCGGTCCTCCAGCTGTAGGCCGGAGACGGCGAACTGCACCGGTTCAGCCTCGGAGGCGAGGGTCGCCAGCCCGTCACTGACTGTCAGATCGAAGGCCGTGGTCCCGAACCCGGGCCGGGGTTCCAGGACCGCTTCGACATCCACCGACCCGTTGACGCTCTCGAGCACCCACAGGATTTCCTGGCCGTGCTGCGGGGGCGGCCAGGTCATGGCCATCCTCATCCGCGCCAAGACCGTGGAGGCCCCACCCCACTCCAGGACCATCACCGCGCTGCCGGGCTGGTACCACCGCCGGGTCACCGGCAACGCGGCACCGGAAGGGGCGACCGCACCGAACCGCAGCCGGCCCCCACGCCGGCGGTCCAGCACCGGGAACACCAGGGCGGGGGCGTCGAAGCGCAACGGGCAGAAGAACTCCACGGCCGCGTCCGGGCCGACGAGGGCGGCCGAGAGCCCGTCACCGAGCGGGGCCAGGGCACCGATGTCCGGGAAGCCCCCGCGCACACCCGCATCCTGTCCGGTCGGTTCCGGGGTGGACGGGTCTTCAGGTGCTTCCGGGACGTTCACGGTGATCCTTACCTGGACGGGGCGGGGCATGGAACTCGGATCGGTGGCGTTAGACCTCCAGCTGCTCCAGGGCGGCCTGGTAGGCCTCGTGGTAGGTGGGGAACTGGGCGACCTGGTCCAACAGGGTCTCCAGCGGCAGCTGGGTCCGGATGGCCAGGGAGGCCTGGTGGATCCACTCCCCGGCCTGCGGGCCGACCGCCCACGCCCCGATCAGCACCTCCCGGTCGGCGTCGGCCAGCAGCCCCAGATGCCCGCGCGGGTCCTGCTCGTAGGTCCACGGGCGGGCGATGGCCTGGGCCAGATCCAGCTCGGTGGCGGTGGTGCGGATCCCGCGCTGCTCCGCCTGCTGCTGCGTGAGCCCGGCGGCGGCGATCTCCGGGTCGGCGAACACCACCCGCGGGATCCCCTCATAGGTCGCGGCGTGGGCCCGGCCCAGGATCGCGTCAGCGGCGATCCGCCCCTGGTACTTCGCCACGTGGGTAAACGGCATCACCCCGGTGACGTCGCCGATCGCCCACAGGTTGTCGGCGGCCCGGGCATGCTCGTCGATGAGCACCTCGCCGTGCTCGCCCAGTCGTGCCCCAGCCGTCTCGAAGCCCAGGTTTTGGGTGCGGGGGGCGCGGCCGGTGCCGAAAATCACCACGTCGGCGGCCACCTCGGTCCCGTCCTCGAGGGTGATGACGCTGTCCGCACCGTTCCGGTGGGCCTTGGCGGCGGAGGCGCCCAGGCGGATGTCGACCCCGGTCTCAGCCAGGTAGTCGTGGACGAGCTCCCCCACCCGGGGGTCCTCCCGGCCCAGCAGGCGGTCCCCGCGGTGGATGAGGGTGACCTGCACGCCGAAGCGGGCCAGGAACGTGGCGGTCTCCACCCCGACGGCGCTGCCGCCGACGATGACGGCGCGTGCGGGCAGGTCGTCGGTGGTGTAGGTCTCCCGATTGGTCCAGGCCGTGATCTCCTCGATCCCTTCGATCGGGGGGATCACGGCCTCGGAACCGGTGGCGATGATGATGTGCTCGGCGGTGATCTCCCGGTCCCCGGCCTGGATCCGGCCCGGGCCGGTGAGGCGGGCCTCGCCTCGGATCACGGTCGCGCCCTGGGCGGTGTAGCCCTCGGCCTGGGCGGAGTCGTCGAGGTCACGGATCATGTAGTCGCGGTATTCCCGGGTGGAGGCCCAGTCCACCTCGGCCCCGGAGACTCCGGCGGCCTTGTGGACCTCGGTGCGGGCCTCGGCCGGGCGCAGCACCGTCTTGGAGGGGATGCACGCCCAGTAGGCGCACTCCCCACCGATCAGCTCCCGCTCAAAGACCACGACCTTTTTCCCGGCATTGAGCAGGCGGCTGGCCGCGACCTCGCCACCGGGTCCCATGCCGAGGACGGCCACGTCGAAATGTTCGCTCATGATGTTTCTCCTTCAGATGCGTGGATCTTTCGGTTCTACTCGTCGAACTCGTCGTGCGGCCCCAGCCCGTGTCGGGGCAGGGCATGCGGTGTCAGCAGCAGCCGCAGTTTGCCCCGTTGCCGGAGGTGCCGGTGGGGGCTTGGGCGAGCATCTGCTCGGCCATGGTGGTGGCCAGCTGGTAGGCCTGGGCCACGGGGATCGCAGTGGCCCCGGGGTGGTTCTCCAGCCAGGGGGCGGCGGTCTCGGTGGAGGCGAAGAAGTGGACCTGGTGGCAGAACGCGGAGCGGATGGAGCTGAGGTCCTCCGGATTGACCAGGGAGACCACGGCGGTGGCCGGCTCCACGCTGGTGACCCCGGAGGCCTCGACGCGCAGCCGTACCGGTGCCCCGGTGGCGTGGTCGGCCGATTCGATCCGTGCCGCCGCACCCAACAGGGTGGGGAAGATCAGGGTGTCCAGGGCACACCAGGTGTAGAGCTGCTCCCCGCCGATCTCGAAGCGGTGCGGGGTCGCCCGCTGGGTCAGGCCCAGGCCGATGATCCGCCCGGAGCCGTCGTACTCGGTGTCGGGCACCGCTTCCAGGGCGCCACGGACCTCCTCGGCCGGGCGGCCCACCGCGGCCGCCAGGTCCTGGGGGTCCACCGGGTCGCCCTGGGCCAGCAGCCGCAGCAGCGGCAACCACAGCCACGGCTGCATCCCGGTTTCGGCGGTGCTCAACCGCTCGGTGACCTCGTGGGGGTCGTGATCGGTCATGGTCGTTCCTTCCGGCGGACTGGTGCGTTTGAAATGGTCCGGGCCTCAGGCGGCGCAGCAGGACAGTTTCGAGACATCGGTGCGGAAGGACTGGGCGGCGATTTTCAGGCCCTCGGCCATCGTCAGATACGGGCACCACAGGGTCGCCACCTGGTCCACCGTCATCCCCGCGGACAGGACGTAGACCCCGGCCGCGGCCAGGTCCCCGGCCTCCTTGGCCACCGCGGTGATCCCCACGATCCGCCCGGTGTCGGCGTCGGCGACGATCTTCACGAACCCCCGGGTGTCACGGTTCACCAGCGCCCTCGGCACGTATTCCAGGGGCAGCACCCGGCACTCGCACCGGATGCCCGCCTCCCGGGCCTGCTTATCCGTCATGCCCACCGCCCCCACCGCCGGGGAGGTGAAGGTGACCCGGGGAAGGTGGGTGTAGTCGACCCGTTGCCCGGTGTCGTGGAAGGCGTTCTCCACCGCGGTGACCCCGTGGGCGGAGGCCACGTAGACGAACTCCGGGTGCCCCGTGACATCCCCGGCCGCCCAGATCCGCGGGTGCGAACTCGCCAGGGTGTCCTCCACGAGGATCTCCCCCCGCTCCCCCGTAGCCACCCCGACCGTGCCCAGGCCCAGGCCCTCGGTGACCGCCCGGCGCCCGGTGGCCACCAGCAACCGGTCCGCGGTGTACTCCTGGCGCCCGGCCCGGGTGGTGGCGGCCACCACGACGCTACCGGTGGCCGGATCGGTGGCCACGGACTCGACCGCGGCCCGGCGCACCACCTGGATGCCCTCATCGGCGAAGACCCCTGTAAGGGTCTTCGAGACCTCCGGCTCCTCCCCGGACAGCAACCGGGAGCGGGCCAGCACCGTGACCTGCGAGCCCAGCCGGGCGAAGAGCTGAGCCTGCTCCAAGGCCACATAGCCGCCGCCGAGCACGATCATCGACTCCGGGACCTCCGGCAGCTCCATCGCCGTCGTGGAGGTGAGATAGTCGACGCCCTCCAGACCATCGATCGGGGGAGTCCACGGGCGTGAGCCCGTCGCCACGAGATAGTGGCGGGCCCGGACCGTCTGCACAGCCCCGTCCGCGTTCGTGATCTCCAGCACCGGGTCCTGGGCCGTGCCGGTGAAAGTGGCCTCCCCGCGGCGCAGGTCCCACCCGTAGTCGGCGATCAAATCCACGTACTTCTCCGAACGCATCCCTTCCACCAGAGCGTCCTTGCCCGCCATCAGCCCGGGCATGTCCACCGGCCCGGCGGAGGTGCTGATCCCCGGGAACCGGCCGGACGCGTCCAGGGCCACGTGCCGGGCGTCGGCTGCGGCCAGCAACGCCTTGGACGGCACGCACCCGGTGTTCACGCAGGTGCCCCCGACGGTGCCCCGCTCGACCATGACCACCTGCTGGCCCAGGCTGGTCGCCCGGATCGCGGCGGCGAACGCCCCACCACCGGAACCGACGATGGCCAGATCGAACTCAGGAACTGCAGTCTCGGGCACAGGGACCTCCACGAATCGTCGGGGAAGAACTTCCGACAGAAGCCTTCCTAACTGGTGTGCTGTCCCCACTGTGCACCTTGCCCATCGGGGGAAGGTCAAGGGACGGGCCCGAATCCGGGACGGGCAGGCAGTCGATCGGTCAGGCGCGGCGGAGGACCTCCACGGCGGGGAACCCCAGGTCGCGCACTACCTCTACGGCGTCGGTGAGGCGGTCCTCCATGTCCGGGTCGAGGATCACCGTGGCGGTCTGCGCCTGCGGGTCAACGGTGGCCGAGACGATCGCCGGCCAGCTGACCAGCTCGTCGTGGATCGCGTCCTCGGCGGTCACAGCACAGCACCCACCGCCGAGCACCGGTGATTCCCGCAATCCGGGCACGGACAGCACCACCGCATCGGCTGGCAGATTCTTCTCAATTGGCTGATCCGGCATGGCAACCTCCAGATGATCTTCGACAGGACAGTTATCCAACACGGCCGCGGACAAGGAACGTGCCCAGCCGGAACCGGCCGCGCAACGCCGGGGCAGTCAACGGTCGAGGTAAGGGTGGCGAACAGGGCTCCAGGTCAGGAGAGCGCTCCGTCCAGGAATGCCCGCAGCGCCTCGGCCTTCATAGGCGTGCCATCGGCGCGGTCCAGGACCTCACCGTCCGGGGCCACGACCACGGTGGAGTCCAATGACGTGATGCCGTAGCGCTTGGTGAGCTGCCCGGTCTCATCCACGACGTAAGGGTGCTCGGGGGCCCCAGCCGCGGTACGGAACCGGTCCACCTCGATCTTGGTGTTCTCCGGGGTCACATCCACGGCCACGAACCAGACCCGATCGGCATACTGTTCCTCCAGCTCGTCCATCGCAGTCGCCTGCGGGATGCAGGTGGCGCACCAGCTGGCCATGAAGTAGAGCACGGTCGGGCGGTCGGAGGGCACCGTCACCTCCTCGCCGTCGACGGAGGTGATCTCCACCGGCCCGCCCCCGGCCACAGTAGAGGCCGGATTTCCCCGGTTCAGGGCGATGACCGCCAGGACCGCCACCAGCACGGCGGCCAGGCACAGGGCGGCAAGGGTGTAGACGCGGCGGCTGCGGGTCATCGGTTTCCTCGCTGGTCTTCACGGTTACTGGAGGGCTCCAGGGCCTGCGGGCCCGGCGCACAGCACGAGGCCGGGTCGTCGTCGTGGTCCTCGGTGTTCTCGGCGACCTGCGCGGTGCGGCCGGTCCGGGCAGCAGGACGGCGGCGCCGGGACAGGACGGCGGCGAGGAGCACAGCGAGGACGGCAACGGCAGTCAGTGCAGGCCAGGTGCGGGCCACGAGCTCGGTGACAGCGACACTGGATGCGCTGATCGGTGTGGCCACAAAGCCCAGCAGCGATCCGGCCGCCCCGCCGGACAGGGCCGGGAGCCAGTAGAGCACCAGGTACACACCGGCTAGTATCAGCGCGACCGCGCTGAGGCGGTGCACCAGCGGCAGCAGCCGTTGCAGGCGCCGGGCCAGGGAGTGGCGGGCCAGCGCCGCCCCGACCGACAGCAGCATCAGCACCACCGAGGACCCCGCGGCGTAGGCCACGAAAACAGCCAGCAACCCGACCAGGCTGCCCGTGGCGGTGGCCTGGGCCACCACGACCAACAACAGCGCCAGACTGCACGAGAGCGCAGCCACCGCATAGGCGACCCCGTAACCGAAGACCCCTTTGAGACCGGAACCGGGCTTGTCCGGGGTGAGGAACCGGTTCAGGTTCAACCGGGACCCGGACAGCTGCCACCCGACCAGCATCCCCAGCCCAGCGAGCATCAGCACGCCCCCGATACCCACCGCAGCCCACGGCATGGCCGCAGCGATGGAACGCAACCCCACCGCCACCAACAAGCCCGCGGCGATGAACACCAGGGAGAACCCCGCGCTCAGCGCCGCCCCAGCTCGCACACCGGCCCACAACGGTCGGACGCCCCCCGCCCGGGAGTCAGCGCCGATGAAATACGCCAGATACGTCGGCAGCATCGCGAACCCGCACGGGTTGACCGTGGCCAGCATCCCCGCCAAGAACGCCAATCCCCACGAACTGCTCACTTGCCGGCCTCCGCGCCCGCCCCAGCCGGTGCCCGGTCCAGGGCCTCCTGTCCGTGCTCGCCGCGGGGGAGAGGATGCCGGTCGGGGGCGCAACAATCAGCCCCATCACCACCGGTACCTGCACGGCGGCGCCGGATGAACCAGACCACCAACCCCACGGCCAACAGGCCCGCACCGGCGGCCCACCAAACGTTGCCGGCCGCCAAGCCAACCCCGCCCACGCCGCTGAGGACTCCGGCGGCGATCAGCAGCGGCAACCCGCAGCACAGCACGTGCAAGATCACGAACCCACCCACAGCGAGGTGGATGAAACTGCTCTGACTCTTCGGTGTGGTGGACATGTCCGGCTTCCCTTCAGCGCGGCATCACCCTGCTTGTGTCACGGCGCCGCGAAGTTCCAACTGCTCTGGTGGAACCACTGTCCACCTTCCCCTATGGGGCAAGGTCAAGGCATGGATCCGGCAGCGCAAGTAGATCCGCCGGCCGCGGGTCGGCCCCTGCGTCGGCACCCGCCCCGAGGGGGGCAGGGCCGGCAGTCACCGGTGAGACCAGGAGGCCTACCGGCCGTCCTCCTCCAAGGTCCGAAGCCGTTCGTGGTACTCCTCGGTGCTGATCTCCCCGCGGGCAAAGCGTTCCTTGAGGATCTCCCGTCCCCGGCCGAATCCCGTGCCCGGCTCACGGCCGGCACCGGAGCGGCCCGCGTTCGGGGATCCGCCGGTGAAGGCCTTGATCAGCACGACCACGAGCGTGACCACCCCCACGAGCACCAGGAGGCCGAAAAGCCACATCAAGCCCATACCGCCCATACCGCCGCCGTTCATCATGATGACGTTCCTTTCTCTGGGAATGCGTAGCCAAGGCTAGTTCGAACCGGTGGTGACCCCCGGGAATACTGGACAGGGATCCTGATGGCCCCCGCTGTGCCGGGGCCATCAGCCGGTGAGGCCGGAGCGGAGACGGTCCAAATACTGGGTGCGGACGGTGTTGAGGGTCTCCAGGGCTTCGTGCAGAGTCACGCCGAGGAGCCCGCGTTCGTGGGTCTGGACGTAGACGCAGACGTAGGCGCTGAGCGTGACCATGCCGTCAGTGCCGGGCCTCCAGTCCTCGACCACACCGGACAGTGCTGACCCACCGGGCTAGATTTGCCGGCGGCCAGCCCACGACCGCGGCGGCCTCCACCTGAAACTCCCCGTAGAGGAGCGCCTCGTCATCGATGACTGCGGCGACCACCTGGGACAGTCCGCCAAGATCGACGTCGTCGGGGATGAGCCTTTGGCCTTCAGAGACGTTGGTGACAGTCAGTACCGCATCAGGATCACGAGGCAGAGCGATAGGGGACACGACGGAAACCGCCTTTCCGGGGCGCCAGCTTTCGTTATTGAGTGCCTCGAGCTCACGGCAACGCCATCGCCACAGCAACCGAGCGTTGTGACGCGGCCGGGCCCTTACGGCGTGCGGAGAGTGTAGATGAAGTCGCTCTACTTTACGTAAGGCCGGTTACCGGCTGACCGCCAGTCAGAGTCATGGAGATGGTGCTGGCCGTGGAGCCAACATCGACCATGTTCCGCACAGAATTTTTTGCAGTAGGAGTTAACTACCCGGGCTGGGGAAGAAGGAAGCTCCGGCGCCGGGTGCGCGCCATCGTTTCCAGGACATCGCGTTCGCCTCGTTGAACAGCAACAGTGTTCCGGTCACCATGTCGTTGAGCGTCGTGTAGTTGAGTGCGTGCACAAAGTGCGATGACTCGTTCACAGGATCGCGGCTCACCTCGGTCATTTGAGCAATGTGAAGATGGGACCACAGGCGCCCGTGTGCCTGCCCGCTTGTGAGCATCCAGAGACCTTTTGACGTCCTTAGATGTTCATTGTTTTCTTTAATCCACTCAAGAATGTCGGTCATGCTGACGCGCCTTTGGGTCGCCTTGATGTCTAGACCGGCGCGTTCGGCGAATTCGTCGAGGTGCCGGTTGTCATCCGGTAGGGAGCGGTGGCTATCCCTGGAGTCGGCACCTTGATCTTCGGGGAACAATTTTCTGAATTCGTTGATCGCTTTCCACCGAAGGTGCGTGTCCTCGCGCTGCCACACGAATGACCGGGTGAGGCGCTCGTCTGAGCTTTTCGGAGCAGCCAGCCAGTATGCGTTCGCCGCGCACTCGATGGCGGCTCGAACACATGCGTAAGGCCCCGCTACGCGGCCGCCAATCCGCAATCCTCCATCGGCTTCCTTGTCCGCCCGGAGCATGTCGCCAAGAGACTGAAGATTCTCTCCTGCCGCGATTAATTGGTGCATCACGGTGAGGTGGGTTGGGTACGCCTTGGAACGACGGTGGTCCGCGGCGAAGTCGGAGTGAGGATGGGGATTGCCCGCCGAATGTAACGCCCCGAGCTTGTGCGAGACGGCCCCCAGGTTCAAGCGAAGCTGTTCGATGGAACTCAATTCTGACTGTGAGACATCGAGACGTAGCGGGTATTCCGAGCGGTCCTTTGCCATACGTCGACAGTACGGCCTGTTTCCGACAACGAACGATGTGGCGGTCCTACTTGCGCCTATCTATATGTGGCGCGTTAGAGGCCAGTCACACCGCGGATCAGTTCCCCCGCTGTCCTTGTCGTCTGAAGCTGACAATCATCCACACGAGCGCAGTGATCCACAGTGCTGCGAGCACGTACTGGACGATCCCCCACGGCAGGTCGGGCGGCCAGGACACCACGAGGTCGACGAGCACCAGGACAGTGCCTAGGCACATTGCCACCAATAGACCGTGCACGAGCCGTCGGGTCGTCATGGACGTTCATCCCTCCCGTGACGACGTCGGCCGTGCTGCCACGCGTAGACCGTGAGTGAGACGGCGAGGAGGGTCACGGCCACGGTCAGGCCGGTCAGGATCCGCTCGAGACCGGACTCCGGTGGCCACGCCACCAGCTGCCCCAGCACCATGAGCCCGGCGCCAACAAGCATCGCGATCAAGAACCCGCGCAGCTGCCGGTTCCGATTCATCGCGGTGTCTCCATTCCGGGGTCGCGGCGGGGCCGGGCGTCCCAGGCCATCCGGGCCCCCAGGGCCACGATCCCGATGCCGGTAATGAGCCAGTCCCACTCCCCGAGGATGATCCGGATCCCGATCACCCAGGCGACGAGAATGATGACGTCCAGGGTCAGGAGCTTGGCTCGTCTGGACATGGCAGCCCTCCCGGATCGTCCTGGTGGTCTTCGCATCGTGCCACGGAGCACTCAGGCTCGTCTGACCCCTCATCGGCGGTCGGCTCAGTGCAGGCGCAGTCCCAGTTCTGCCCCGGCTTGGCGGTAGGCGTGGTCGTTGCCGTCGATGGGGCCGGCGCCGAGCAGGGACAGCTCGGTGCCCTCGAAGATCGCCCAGCACTCGTGGTTGCCGATCTTCGAGACGTACCTGATGCCGCAGTACATCGCGTAGTTCGTCTCCGGGTCCGCAGCGCGGTAGGCCCAGGTGGCGATGAGTCGGGTCACCAGCCGGCGTTCGGAGCGCACCGCGGAGACGTCCAGGTTGGCGATCCCGAGGGCGTCCAGTTCGCCGGCCAGATGGTGTTCCAAGGCCCGGTGGGTTCGCGGGGACTCGATGTCCACGAACGGGGTGGGGCTCTGGATGAGGAACTGCGCCAAGGACCGTCGTGCCCGCCAGTCCCGGGGTACGTCGCCGGCGAGCATCAGGTGGGGCTGGTGGGCCTGGGCGGCGGCACGGGTGGCGGTGGTAGGCCGGAATCTCTGCAACGTCTCGGCGTAGGCCCCTGTGGGGTTCGAGGCGGCGTAGAGCACTCCACCCCCGAGGACGTCGAAGCGGTTGCCGGCCCGGTCGTCCTCGGCGATCTCCAAGTCGAGCCGCGAGAAGTGCAGGGGCCCGGTGGAGCGCCCGACCCGCCACAGCTCTGTCTGTGGCTCGCAGACCATCACGTTGTTGCGGTCGACCCGCTCGTGGGTGCTCACTCGTCGCGGAACGCGCGTGCTGCGGCCAGCACGGCCTTGAACCGGCCGGCGGCCAGGGCCTCGGCCGGGGAGTCGTCGCCCAGCAAGGGGTTCGAGCCCATGAACCACGCCCGCACCGTGTGCGGGGAGTCCACCCGGACCAGGTCGGTGTAGATCGTGTACGCCTCACGCACCCGGCGCTCCATCGCCGGCCTCGGGTCCTTGTTCTGCCCCGAGGCCCACCGGCTGACCGTCTCCGGGCGGACCCCGGCGATCAGCGCGAGAAGCCCGTTGCCCAGGTTGGTGTTCAAGGCGTGCACGATGACCTGCCAGTCGGCGCGCACGGCCTGGTGATGGGTCGACTGCCGTCGGAAAGACAGGGCATCGGGGCGCGGCACCAGTGGAATCTCAGACATAAATCAAGTCTAGATCAGCTCCACATCAGAAAGAATAGGGTAGCAGGCGTAGCCACAGACTTTTGGGTCTGTCTTGAGGTTCGCGCCCATGCGGACGCGAGGAACTGGGCAGTGCCTCAATAGTATGTTGACATATCAACAAAAGAGGAGTTAGCTGGTGCGTGTTCTCGAAGATGGTCGTGGAGGTGCTGGGTAGCGTGTGAGGGAGATTCCCGATCGCAATCAGGAGATCCCCCCATGGCCAGAGCCCGCAGAAGGACACAAGTCGAGGGGCAGCTGAGCATTGATGCCTTTCTCTTCCCGGAACCCGAGGAGGTTCGTGATGAACACGTACGGCAAGTTCGCGCAGGAAGCGTGGAAGACGACCGCGCCGGCGGAGTACGCCCTGATCCCGGACCCGCAAGCGTGGTTCGAGGCGCTGGGGGAGGAGGCCTCGATCAGGGTGGAGGACCTGACGAGGGAGCTGGCCGGCCCGGACCCAGCGGGGGAGACCTTCCTGGAGAAGTGGGGGCGATTGAACGCGGCGAAGATGCAGGCCGAGGAGATCGTGCGCGCGGAGATGCTGACTCCGGATCCGTCGGTGCAGGAGGAACCGGTCGAGGAGGACGAGGAGGAGTCTGGGGTGGCGCGGAGGCTGCGGATCGTGCAGCAGCTGAACCGGGAGGACCGGGAGTACTGGGACGAGGTGCGCCGGCAGGAGACCGAACAGGCGTAGTTCAGGCTTTTGCGGACCTTGCGGAGTCTGTGGCCTCGGGGCGCTTTGTCCCGCGTGCCCATGACGAGTTGGCCCCGTCCGGGGCGCAGGCGAGGTTCCGGGCCAACCTGGCAGCCCTGCGGGTGCTGCGCACCCTGCAGGCCGAGGAGCGGGCGGCTACCGAGGCTGAGCGCGCCACGCTGGCCCGGTGGGGGTCCTGGGGTGCCAGTGGGGTCGCGGAAATCTTCGACGAGTCCCGTCCCGAGTACGAGGCCGAGCGGGCCGAGTTGCGCGAGCTGCTGGATGCGGCCGAGTACGCGGCCGCACGGCGCACGGTCATCAACGCCCACTACACCGACCCGGCGATCGCCGCCGAGGTCTGGGGTGCCCTGGAGGGGCTGGGTTTTGAGGGTGGGCGGGTGCTGGAGCCCGGCTCCGGTGCCGGCACCTTCATCGGCCTGGCCCCGGAAGGGGCGCGGATGACCGGGGTGGAACTGGACCCGGTGACCGCGGCGATCTCTCAGGCCATCTACCCGGAGGCCACCATCCGCACGGAGTCGTTCGCGGACACCCGGATGCCCGGTGGCGCCTTCGACGCCGCGGTGGGCAACGTCCCCTTCTCGAAGAATTCCTTGCACGATCCCCGGCACAACGCGGCGGGGCATTCGATGCACAACCACTTCATCCTCAAGTCTCTGGCCCTGACCCGCCCCGGTGGGGTGGTCGGGGTGCTCTCCAGCGCGTTCACCCTGGACGCGCAGAACCCCGCGGCGCGCCGGGAGATGGCTGCGATCGCCGATCTGCTGGGCGCGGTGCGCCTGCCCACCGGGGCTCACCGGCGGGCTGCCGGGACAGATGCGATGACCGACGTGCTGGTCTTCCGGCGCCGGCTGCCCGGGGAGGAGCCGCTGGATCTGTCGTGGGTGGAGTCCGCCCCAGTGGAGCTGGGTGGCCAGCAGGGGCGGATGAACGCCTACTTCCTCGCCCACCCTGAGCGGGTGCTCGGTGAACCGGTGATCGGCAATGGCATGTACGGGGCCGCCACCCTGACCGTGCGCGCGGAGGACCTGGCGGCCATCGGGGTCCGGCTGCGTGAGCAGCTGACCGACATCACCGAGCAAGCCGTCTCAGTCGGGCGCGGGATGGCGCAGCGCGGCGACGAGCAGGAGCTCGAGGCCGCGGCGCTGATCCCGGCGGGTGAGCAGGAGCAGATCGGGCACATCACCGACCGCGGGAAGGCGGGTTTCACCCAGGTCACCGTGGAAGGGGTGAACGCTCTGTTGAAGGTGCCGCTCACTCAGCAGACCGAACTGCGGGCCCTGCTCGGGTTGCGCGATGCCGGGCGGGCTGTGCTGAGTCTGGAGGCGGCCAACGTCGAGGACACCGACGAGCTCAATGCCATGCGCGAGCAGCTGCGCGGCAACTATGAGGCGTATGTGGATCGGTACGGGCCGATCAACCGGTTCACGGAGCGGCGCACCGGACGCACCAACGATGCCGGTGAGGACATCCTGGCCCGTATCACCCCTCCGCCGGTGCGCCTGTTGCGTGGGGACCCGTTCGGGCCGTTGGTGAAGGCCTTGGAGCACTTCGACGAGGGCGCAGGTACCGCGGCCCCGGCGGGATTGCTGTCGGAGCGTCAGGTGCAGCCGCGTCGGCCCGTGCTCGGTGTCGACACAGCCGATGAGGCCCTGGCCGTCACCCTGGACACGGTGGGGACCGTGGATCTGACCCACATCGCCCGGCTGCTAGGCACCGACGAGGAATTGGCGCGCGAGACATTGGGGGAGCTGGTCTACGAGGTGCCCGGCGAGGACGGGGTCTATGAGACCCGGGCGGAGTACCTGTCCGGGGACGTGCGCGAGAAGCTGGACACGGCCCGAGCCGCAGCGGCCGCCGGCGGGCGGTTCCAGCCCAACGTGGCCGCCCTGGAGGCGGTGTTGCCGGCCCCGTTGGGGGCCGATGAGATCGAGGCCCGCATCGGGGCCGTGTGGGTGTCCCCGGAGATCCATGAGCAGTTCTTGCGCCACATCCTCAGAGACCACAGTGCCCGGGTGGACCGGATTAGTGGGGCCACCTGGGAGGTGCGCGCATCGCGCCACGTGTTCGCCGCCCGCAATGACTGGGGCACCGAGCGGATGGCCGCTGGCGACATCTTCGCCCGCCTGTTGGAGCAGCGTCGGGTGCAGGTCACGGACCCGGACCCGTCGGATCCGGAGGGCAATCGGCGGGTGGTCAACGCCACCGAGACCACGGCCGCCCAGGAGAAGGCGTCCCTGATGCAGGAGCGGTTCGGGGAGTGGGTGTGGGAGGACCCTGCTCGGGCGGCGGAGTTGGTGGATGAGTACAACCGTCGGTTCAACTCCATCGTGCTGCGCGACTACACCGTGGAGGGGGAGCGGTTGTCCTTCCCCGGGCTGGTGAAGAACTTCACCCCTCGCCCGCATCAGCGGGCGGCGGTGGCGCGGATGCTTTCGGAGCCCTCGGTGGGGCTGTTCCACGAGGTGGGGGCGGGCAAGACCGCGGAGATGGTGATCGGTGCGATGGAGCTGCGCCGGTTGGGCATGGCGCGTAAACCGGTGATCGTGGTGCCCAATCACATGCTCGATCAGTTCTCCCGGGAGTGGTTGCAGCTCTACCCCCAGGCCCAGATTCTGGCCGCCTCTTCGGAGGATCTGGCCGGAGACAAGCGGCGGGTGTTCGTGGCCCGGGCTGCGGCCAGTGACTGGGACGGGATCATCATGACCCGCACCGCGTTCGAGCGCATCGAGCTCTCCGAGGAGTCCAAGGCCGCCTACGACCTGGCCGAGATGGGCCGCCAACGGGCCGAGCTCGAGGCAGCCAACGAGCGGGCCGCGGCTAGTGGGGCGGACACCATGTCGATCAAGCGGATGGAGGCCCGGCTGCAGGCGAGGGAGGAGAAGCTGAAGGAGAAGTCCGACCGGGCGACGGATCCGGGGATCACCTTCGAGCAGACCGGCATCGACTACCTGCTGGTCGATGAGCTGCACGAGTACAAGAACCTCGACACCGCCTCGAACATTCAGGACGCTGCGATCGACGGGTCCAAGCGCGCCAGCGACCTGCACTCCAAGGTGGAGTACCTGAGGGCCAAGCACGGGGACCGGGTGATGACCGGGGCGACCGCGACACCGATCGCGAACTCAGTCACGGAGATGTACGTGATGCAGCGTTACCTGGGCCCGGAGCTGTTGGAGCGGGCCGGGATCCACGACTTCGACACCTGGGCGGCGACCTTCGGTCAGGTGGTGTCCGAGATGGAACTCTCGGTGGCCGGCGGGGACACCTTCAAGATGAAGGAGCGCTTCGCCAAGTTCCAGAACGTCCCCGAGTTGCTGAAGATGTTCCACACCTTCGCCGACGTGAAGACCGCCGAGGACCTCAAGCTCCCCACCCCGGGTCTGGTGGCGCGGGAGGACGGGAAGCGGCTGCCGCGCATGGTCCCGGTGGAGGCCTCGGCGGAACTCGAGGCGTACATCGCGGAGATCGGGAGGCGGGCCGAGGCGATCCAGGCGCGGTTGGTGCCCCCAACCGAGGACAACATGCTCAAGATCAGCTCCGACGGGCGCAAAGCCGCCCTGGACCTGCGCCTGGTGGATCCCGAGCTGGGCTCGGTCGTGGCGGAGACCAAGATCAGCGCCGCCGCGGACCTAATGGCCCGGGTGTACGAGGAGCACCGGAACGACGTGTTCCTGGATCCTGCCACGGGGGAGGAGCACTCCACCCGCGGTGGGCTGCAGATCGTGTTCTGCGACCTGGGCACGCCCTCGGAGTCTTGGAACGTCTACGACGAACTGCGCGCCCAGCTAGCCGAGCGGGGGGTGCCGGCGGAGAAGATCCGGTTCATGCACGAGGCCAAGAACGATGCGGAGAAAGGTCGGCTGTTCTCGGCCGCGCGCACCGGGGAGGTGGCGGTGCTGATCGGGTCCACCCAGAAAATGGGGGTGGGGACCAACATCCAGGCGAGGGCGGTGCACCTGGTGGATCTGGACGCTCCGTGGCGCCCGGCCGATGTCGCCCAGCGGCACGGGCGGATCATTCGGCAGGGCAACCAGAACCCGGAGGTCGCGATCTCGCAGGTGGTGACCAAGGGGTCTTTCGACACCTTCATGTGGCAGACGCTGGAGCGGAAGTCGAAGTTCATCGATCAGATCATGCGCGGGCGCCTGGACGTGCGTGAGATCGAGGACGTCGGGGACAACACCCTGTCATTCGCCGAGGTGAAAGCAATCTCCAGCGGCAACCCGTTGATCCTGGAGAAGTCGAAAGCCGACCAGGAGCTCGCCCGGTTGGAGCGGTTGAACCGGGCCTGGCACCGCAACCAGTCCTCGCTGGTGTTCCGCAAAGACGCCGCCCAGACGCGCGCCGACGCGCTGGAGCGGGAGATCCCCGTGCTTCGCGCAGCGGCGGAGCGCACCACCGATGAGCTCGGCGGGGAGAAGTTCCGGATGACCATCGACGGGGCCACCTACGACAAGCGCGCCGAGGCGGCGGAAGCGTGGCAACGGTGGGCTGGGGTACACGCCACCTCCCGCCCGCCCCGGGGCGGGGAGATCGACCTCGGTGTCGCTGGTGCCATTGGTGGCCACGACATCCGGGTGGTGCAGCGCCCAGGGAACCTGGCCGACTTGAGTGCATCCCCCGTCGAGCTACGCATCGACGACGCCCCCGGGGTGGCCGTGGAAGTCACCCGGGCGACGTCGTTGAATCCGAGCGTGGGGATGATCCAGCGCCTGGAGAATCAGGTACGGGCACTGCCGGAGGAAGTCACCAAGCGCGAAGCGAGGCTGGCCTCCGCTCGGCAGGAAGCCGTCGAGGCCCGGGAGGCGTTGGGCGTGCCGTTCAAGCACCAGGACGCCCTGGAAGCCGCCCGGTGGGAGGTCGAGCGAATCGGGCGCGCGATGCGCGGTGAGGAGACGCCGCAACCGACTTTGGATCCGGAGCTGGAGGCGTTAAAGAAACGGATGCGCATCAACTTCCCCGACGCTCCTACCGCGGGTCGCAGCACTGCCGGGCGTGGTGAAAACGGCTCCGGGCGTCCGCTCGAAATGGCGCGGCGGCACGACGAGCAGCGTCCCCAGCAGGGCGGCTTGGAGCTGTAAATACTCGCTCTGCTTGGTCTGCTCAGACAGACGGTGCCCGCTCCCCATCGGGGGAGCGGGCACCGTTATTGCGTGGTGACCACCGTGGAGGAAGCCGTCCACAGCCGGCGGCTACGGAAGTGGAACGGTCCGTGCGTGAGGTGACCTGCCGGCTGTGGTCGGGTGGTCGGATGGGGTCCCCGTGTCCATCATGTGTGCGGGAAAAGCCGCGGAGCGGTGGGAGCTTTTGCCGTGCCCATGTGGGCACGGGGCCAGGAACTCAGCCACGGTTGTCGAGGTCGCGTTTCGCGCGCACCTGGTGTGCTTCGCGCCAGATGACGAGCAAGGACACCACCAAGAACAGGCCGGAGATCAATCCGATCTTCGAGCCCCGGGCCACCAGGGCGATGGAGAGGATTAGGAGCGTCCCGTAACACGTCGTGAGAATCCAGCGACTGGCTGTCACTGCTCCGGCTCGGTGTCGCCACCGTTCTGAGCGGACGAGGCCTGCACGTCCGGGGTGGACTGAGTGGT
The DNA here is from genome assembly GCF_001580365.1 of Kocuria turfanensis. Classification (NCBI taxonomy): domain Bacteria; kingdom Bacillati; phylum Actinomycetota; class Actinomycetes; order Micrococcales; family Micrococcaceae; genus Kocuria; species Kocuria turfanensis. The sequence continues at coordinate 63,498 of NZ_CP014482.1, forward strand.
CTTCCGCCGGCGCTGTACGCGCTGCATCTTCTCGGGTGCCGCCAGCCCGATCTTTTTCAGTTCGTCGGCGGTCCAGCCGCCGTTGTTCACGGCGGCCTGGAACGCGGCGGTGTCGTTCTTCTCGGCCTCCTTGAGTGCCTCGCGGGCCTCGTCGAGAGCGCCTCGTGCGGTGATCGCCCGGCGGATGTAGTCCATCCGGTCGTTGAGCAGCCGCTGCGCGGCTTCTTCTGCTTGCTGGGGGTCGGTGAGCTTCGCCATGCCCCCAGGTTAACGGACGCACACGATCCGTTCCAGAGGAAGCGCCCGCTCCGCCGGCGCTTCGCACCCGTGGTGACCCAGCGGAGCAAAGCTATGTTTTATGTGCCATAAAACGGATGCACCGCTAGCCCGTGGGGCTTTGCGGTGGCACACTGGTCGTGTGGGGCCCACCGGTGTGGGGGCGCTGCGCTGGGCCGTAAAGAGAGGAGGTGCTGTGGTGGAGCAGGAGAATCCGCGCCACGTGTGGAAGTCGAGGCGGAAGCGGATCGAGGGCAAGACCCAGTACGTCCGGGTGTCCATGTCGGAGTCGGAGCGTGCTCAGTTGATGGTGTTGGAGCAGCAGACCGGGCTCTCACCGTCGGCGCTGATGGTGCAGGCGGTGTTCGGTTCGGCGGATCCGGTGGCGGTGCAGCTGCGGCGGAACCAGTTGGTCGAGTTGCTGGCGATGCGCCGGCTGATGGCCACGATTTCGAACAATGTGAACCAGATCGCCCGGCACGCCAACAGCACCGGTGAGGTGTTGCCGGAGGCGGTCGAGACGATGCGGGAGGCTCGGCGGTTCGGTGAGGAAGTGCTGGCGAAGCTTGAGGAGCTCGCGCCGTGATCCCGAACATCACCAAGGGTGACAAGCCGGTCGGTTTGATGAAGTATCTGGTGGGTCCGGGCCGTTCCAATGAGCACACCGACCCGCACCTGGTGGGCGGCTCGCCGCTCATCATGGCGTGGTACGACGATGTGCAGCTCAACGAGGAAGCCGCGGTGGGGATCGCCCGCGAGGTGGACCTGAACCGGCGGATGCTGGGGTTTGATGCAGACACCAAGCACATCTGGCACTGCTCGTTGTCGATCCCGTACCAGGACCGGGAGGTCACCGATCAGGAATGGTCGGACATCGCGCAAAAGTTCATGGACGAGATGGACTTCACCGAGGCCGGAGCCAAGGCCGGCTGCCAGTGGGTCGCGGTGCATCACGGGCGTTCCACCAAGGGCAACGACCACATTCACATCATGGCCTCCACGATCCGGGAGGACGGGACGAAGTGGGCCGACGGCAACGACTACGCGCGGGCGCAGAAGGTCGCCCGTAGCATTGAGAAGGACTTCAACCTCATCCAGCTTGGCAACCACTCCGAACGGTGGTTGCAGCAGGGTGAGATCTCCCGGGACAGCACTCGGGAGCCGACCCGGTTCGCGCTGGAGCGCACCGTGCGGGCGTGCGCGGTGGCAGCCGAAACCGAGGCCCAGTTCGTGCGGCAGATGCGCCGGGCGAACCTGCTCGTGCACCCCCGCTTCGCCGCTGGAACTGATTCGGTGGTGACCGGGTACTCCGTGGCGGAGCGTCCGCCGAAGGGGATGCGGCCGCTGTGGTTCGGTGGTGGCAAGCTCGCCCAGGACCTCACGCTCCCGTCCCTGCGGACCCGCTGGCCGGACACCCCGCACTCCTCGCAGGAGGCATCGGATGAATGGATGGCGGCCAAGCGGCACCGCCGCATCGTTCACCCAGACGCCCCCGGTGCGGTCCTGGACGAGGAGACCGCCCGACGGCTGGCCGGGGAGTTGAGGCAGGTGCGCCGGCGGCTGGTCAAGATCGCCCCGGACGATCACCAGTCGTGGGCGCACGCGGCCCGGGAAGCCTCCGGGGTGTACGCAGCCTGGTCCCACGCAACCGAGGACGGCCAAGGGCCGCTGGGGCGCACCGCCCGGGTGCTGGCACGCTCGGCGCACCGGTCGGGGCTGAAGATCACCACCCCGTTGGAAGCTCCACTGCGTACCAGTGGCACCACGGCGTTCCTGCTGGCGGTCACGAAAGCGCCCTCCCCGATGGCCCAGGCATTGATCATGAACCAGATGCTGCGGATGACTCGGGCGTTCCAGGACATGCATCAGGCCAACAAAGAACTGCGCGAGACCCAGTTGATCGTGGACACCTTCCGGCAGCACCTCTCGGTGGTGGCGGAGCCGCTACCGGAAGTCGAGCCTTGGTCTCCCAAGCGCAGTGCCTCCCACGCCGGACCCGCCCGTGCCCGTGGTGCGCTGCGCGAGACCCAGGGGCCCACGGTTGAGCACCCTTACGTAGATCACACCCCCCGCACGGACTACGGAATGGAGCTGTAGAGATGAGCACACAACCCGATGGCGTGAACGATTTGATCGGCCGTGACCTTCAGGCAGCGATGGCCGTCGCCGGGCGCTGGGGCGAGATGATGGCCCGTCAGCGCGCCGAGCAAGTGCGTCAACGCCTGATGGAGCAGCAGCAGCGGCGACGGGAGCTGGAAGACCGGTTCGAAGCCGAACGAGCAGTGATGCGCACCGAGCTCGCCCCGGTGGATCAGGACCGTTTCTGGGAGTCCGCCAAGCCGGAAGACATCGCTGCCCACTACGGGCTGGCCCGGCAGTGGGAGCAGCACGACGAGGTCGCCCGCACCGCGCGAGGACGGATCGAGTCGGAGGTAAAGGACCGCTACGGGCTGGCCGTGGAGGACTACCTGGAAGAGCGCATCCCGCAGCAACAGCGCACTGAGACCGTCGAGCAGGGGACCGCGGCCCGCGAAGCCGTGGACGCCCAACGTGACCACGCCGAGGCCGCCCTCAACGCCGCAGAGGCCGTCCGGGGGGATCTGCAAAACGACGCCGACACCCGCCACTCGACTGCCGAAGCCGAGGAACTCTGGGACTCCGGAGACCGGCGGGCGAACCTGGCCAAGAAGCTCATGGCGGCCTTTGGTGGCACCGAGGAGGGCCGCGATGGGGTACGGGCACGCCTGGCCGCCGACCGGGACCAGGGCACGCCTCCCATCGAGGCTGTGCGCTCCACCAAGCGTGGCCCCAAGGCCCGCAAGAACACCGGGCGCCCAGCAGGACGAGAAAGAGGCTTGGAACTCGGCTGATGCCATGAGGGCAACAGCGAGAGGGGCGCAACCCGTGATGACGGGTTGCGCCCCTCTCGCTGTGACGTTCAGTCGAACAGGCCCTCTGGAGGTGGCTCCAAAGTCAGTGGAACTCCCTTGGGGCGGTGCTCCCTGGGAGTGCAGCCGTGGAAAGGACCCTTCTCCTCAAAGAGGACCCGCATGGTCGGGTCGGCGTAGTTCTGCCACCACACCGCCAGCCCGGTAGTGGGATCCAAGCGCAGGTTTTCCCACGCCCTCCACAGCCCCGTCAGACGGCTCACCGCTTCATCATGCCGCCACCACTGGGCACACCAGGTGAACGTGTTCGAGCGACCAGCTGGGTCCAGCTGACGCCGGTACATCGGCGCCAACATCTCGGTGACGAACTCCACCACGTTCGCGTAGACCAGCTCCGCAGGAGGCTGCTCCTCCACGTCCTCGTTGCCCTCACTGGACGATTTTTCTTCCCAGTCCATGACCTACTCCTTCACCAGCGCCGCCCACCGGTTCCCGGCAGGCTCAGGCACCACTGGCTCGGCGGCCGGCGCTGAGGGCTCGTGATCGACGGTGTCCACTGTGGGGCGGTTGTGGGCCTCTTCGGAAGCCCTGGACGCACCCGCGTAGGGGCGGTGGTCAATCGGAATGGTGCGCAGCAGCACGGCCCTCGCCCCGGAGCCGAACATCACAGCCCTGCCCTTGGGCAGGGCGGACAGGTCAGCCACCGACATGATGTCGTCGGTGGCGTCCTGGCGGGAGGTGGACCCGCTGTCCATCTGCCTCGAGGAGGAGACAGAGGTGTAGGTGTACTTGCCGATCAAATCGACAAGCATCTTCAAGTAGCCCTCCTCCTTGACGTTGCCGCCGTAGGTGACGACGTTGGCGGTGGAGAACAGCTTGCGCATCCCGGACTCCCCCCACACGTCCACGCCCTGGGACCAGGACTGCAAGAACGTGGAGACCACGATCCCGCGAGACCCGTAGTGGCTGTAGAGGTCGGGCAGACTCGCCCACCGGCACAAGGACGTCAGGGCAGAGGCGCGGGGCCTCACTCGGGACTGTCCATGGTTACCGGATTATCGCCGTCAGCATCAGTGGCCTGCTCCTCGGCGCCGGCTTCCGCAAGGGGCGGCTCGCTCAGACGCTGCTCAACGGCTTGCTGGAACTTCTCAGCTGTTTGCGCATCGACTAACCCGTCCGAGATGTCTGCGGCCGGGTTGGATAGGTCCTGGGCGTTCTCTTCCTCTGGCGCGGAGGTGCGGGGGTTACGGGCATTGGGGTTCATCGATTGCCTTTCGTCTCGGCGGGGCAGATCCACGCCGGCTCACCGCCGGAGAGCGCGGGTCGTGGGGCGGGATCATCTCTCGGTGCTAGAACACCGCGGTGGGGGGGAGTCATCGTGATCGACCCGAATCGCCAGTCGGGGGCGGAAGGATCGTGGTCTCTTCTTTCCGGAAGCTCCTCGAGGAGCTTCCCTGCTGTCGTTCCTATCGTGGCCTGACCCGTGGTGACAAGAGCCGCGGCCGCACCGTCTCGAGTGCTTCTCGTCCAAGGTGAAGGACCCAACGGCGCAACTTCGCCGGCCCCCACTCGGCCGCGACGGTCGCGGGAAGTGGGACAACGGGTGTTGCCAGAGGTGACATTCGATATGTGATTGTGCTGGGGATTTGGTGGGGGAGCGGGCATGATGGGGGTATGTCCACCGCTCCCATGGCACCGCGCACCGGTCTTCAAGCCCACCGTGATTCCCAGCGGTGGTCGATCCCGCAGGTCGTCGAGGCGCTGCGGGAGATCCTCGGTGCGCGTCTGGTGGCTTATCTCGGGGGCGTGAAAGAGACCCGTGCGGTCCGGGAATGGGTCGAGGGCACGCGCGAGCCCGGCTCCGAGGCCGTCAAGCAGCGGTTGCGCGATGCCTACTACATCGCCGCCCTGCTGGCCGAGCGCGAAGCCCCCGGGGTGGTTCAGGCCTGGTTCACGGGGATGAATCCGCAGCTGGGGGACCGCGCCCCGGCGCGACTGCTGCGTGAAGGCGACCCGGAGCGCACGGTCGCCGAGGTCACCGCCGCTGCTCGCGCCTTCGTCGCCTCGGCGAGATAGCGGTGGGCCTGGTCATCGTTGCGGCGCCACAGGAGCCGGTTTGGAGAGTCGGGTACCGACCCGAGCCGTTGGCCTGGAGCGGGTGGGAGCACGCCACCGATGGGCGCTTCCACGGCCGCTGGGACGACCCGGACGGGACGTTCCGCACCCTGTACCTGGGCGAGTCCCTACTGGCGTGCCTGCTCGAGGTCCTGGCCTTCGCCCGCAAGGACAAACACCTGGCCGCGGCCCTGGCGGAGATCGACGAAGACCCTCAAGACGCCCGGGAACACCCCACCGCGGACCCCGGGACCCTGGATCCCGCGTGGCTGGAGCCCCGTTGCGCTGCCTCCGCGGTGCTGAGCGGTCGGTACTGCCAGGTGGGTGCGGCAGACACCGTGGCCACCCTCTACCCACGGTTCATCGGAGACGCCCTGGATGCCGGCTATGACGACTTCGACGCCAGCCTGCTCAAAAACGGCGCCGCCCGGGCCATTACCCAGGCCGTCTCCGCCCACCTGTACCTCCAGGAAGGCATCGACGGCATCGAGTTTGCCTCCCGGCACGGCGACGAACTGGACCTGTGGTGCCTCTATGAACAACCCCACGACGCACAGATCAGCTCACACCTGTTGAGACTGACCGAAGTCACCCTGCACCCGGACACCCCGGAACTGCAGCAGGCCCTCGACATGCTCGGACTGCACTGGGCCCCCACGTCCTAAGGCGCGACCTGCGTCCCGTGCCAGCAAAGTGGGACGAGTCGCTGCATTAGATGCGAGAACTCCCCTCTGACCGTTGTCCGATAATCTGCGTTATGTAAAGTCGAAGGCGCCATGTTGGCGAAATGTGCGAATTCGCCAGCGAGGACGACTCTCCCGTCACCGAGCCAGCGTGATGAGTCTCTGGATGCGGTGTTGGCCCCGCGTGAAGCCTCGAGGCTTAGAAGGTGGTCGACGGGCCGTGCTCTGACCTGCGGTTTCTATGGGGGTTGACCGGATTTCGCGTTTCGTGCGAAGGTTTCGCGTATTATGCGAGATGATCCGCGGGGTCCGGCCGGTGCGGTGCCGGGCGTGCTGCGCTCCGGGACGGGCGTGCTCCACGAGGCCGAGACGGTCTGGATCGCGATGTTGGATGGTTGGGCGGCCCAGCAGTTCGCGCGGAATCTTTCCCCTGGCACGGTCGAGGCGCGGCGGGCGACGGTGCTGCGGTTTCGCCAGTTCGCCGACTGCTACCCGTGGGAGTGGACGGCGGGGACCGTGGATGAGTTCTTCCTGGAGCTGCGGGCGCTCAAGGGCGCGGCCCGCTCGACGGTTCTGGGGTATCAGAACGCGCTGCGGATGTTCCTGGAGTACCTCACGGACCCGGCCTACGGGTGGGCTGAGCAGTGCTGGGACCGGTTCGGTGATCACCCCGCGCAGGTCTTCCACGAGTGGAACACCGCCCGGCACGCCCAGGACACGGTCGGGGCCCCGGGCAAGCGCCCTTACACCCGGGATGAGCTCGAGGACCTCTTCGACTGCGCCGACGAGCGGGTGCTGCGCATCCGTCGGGCCGGGGCCAAGGGCTGGATTCCGGCGTTCCGCACGGCCACGATCATGAAGGTCGCCTACGCCTGGGGGCTGCGCCGCAATGAGGTGCGAAGCCTGGATCTGGTCGACTTCGCCACCAACCCGCAGGCGAGGCAGTTCGGCGGGGCCGGGATCGTCTACGTCCGGCACGGCAAGGCCATGCGCGGGTCCCCGCCCAAGCGCCGGGCCGTGCTGACCGTGCCGGAGTTCGGCTGGGCGGTTGATTGCGTGCGGCAATGGGCCGAGGACGTCCGTCCCCTTTACGCCCCGGCCGGGTCGACGGGCATGTGGCCCAGTGAGCGTGGCCAGGATGCGATCACGGCGGATTCGCTGAGCCGGGCGTTCACCGAGGTCAAGCGCGAGGCCGGCCTGGACGAGGACCTGGACTTCCACTCGCTGCGCCGCTCCTACGTCACCCACCTGGTCGAGATCGGCTATGACGCGTTCTTCATCCAGCAGCAGGTCGGCCACGAGCACGCCTCGACGACCTCCATCTACACCGGCCTGTCCCCCGACTACCGGGCCCGGGTCGTGGACCGGGCCATCGCCCGCATGGCGGAGGCGGCGACGAGCACCGACACCGACAAGGAGTCCTGAACGATGAAACGGCACGTGGAGTACACCTGGCGGCTACGAGAGATCATGGCCGCGCGCGGGATGAACAACCTCTCCGACCTGATCCCCCTCCTGCAGGACCGCGGGGTGAGTCTGTCGTCCTCCCAGATCTACCGGCTGATTGGGTCCAGGCCCGAGCGGATGAACCTGGCTCTGCTGGCGGCGTTGCTCGATGCCCTGGACTGCACCTTCGAGGAACTCTGCCCCACCACCGTCGTCGCCACCGAGACCCGCCACCGCCTGACCGGCACCGAGGCGGGCATCGCGAAGAAGGACGCCATCCGCCCGATCCGGGCCCGGATCCACCGACCCGAATGAGCAGGCCCGCCCACGGCGGTGGCTGCACCCGCTGCCACCGCACCGGGGTCAGGATCGTCACCATCTGGCCCGAGGGGCGGATCTGCCGGCGCTGCTACGAACGCGCCACCCGCATCCACGGCACCTGCCCCGGCTGCGCCCAGCACCGGCTGTTGCCCGGACTCCTGGAAGGCGCCCCGGCCTGCACCGACTGCACCGGGATCCCGAGCAACTTCCGCTGCACCCGGTGCGGGCGCGAGGACGAACCCGTGCGCACCGGGCTGTGCGCGCACTGCTGCCTCGCCGATGACCTCACCACCGTGCTCGATGACGGCACCGGCACCATCGCCGCACCGCTACGGCCCTTGTTCACCGCCCTGACCTCGCAGAAGAACGCACGCAGCGCCCGGATCTGGCTCACCGTCAACCGGCAGGCCGAACAGCTGCTGCGGGACATCGCCTAGGGACATGTCCCCCTGACGCATGAGACCTTCCGGAACCACCCGTCAGCGGCCAAGGTCGCCTTCCTGCGCGCCCTGTGCATCGAGCACCAGCTGCTGGAGCCGGTGAACCTCGACATCGAAGGCTTCCACACCTGGCTGCAGACCAAGACCGGCGCCCTGCCCGACCCAGACGCACTGCTGATCAGCCAATACGCCCGCTGGACCCACCTGAATCGGATGCGCCACCTCGAGAGCACCGGGGCGCTGAAGAAGGGCACCTTCCTGGCCGCCAAGCAGTCCACCACCATGGCCATCGGCTTCCTGGACCACCTCAGGGCACGCGGGCACTGCCTGCAGGAATGCACCCAGCACGATGTGGACTCCTGGCTGGCCGAGGGGCCCACGACCCGCAGCCTGGCCCGAAGCTTCGTCCGCTGGGCCATCGAGCACGGACACCTGCCAGCCGTGGAATTCCCTTACCGCACCGCGCAGACCACACCGGTCATCAGCCAGGCCCAACGCCTGGCGCACATCCGCGCCCTCGCCGACCCCTCAGCGCCGATCCCCGGAGCACAACGAGTCGCGGCCCTCTTCCTGTTGCTCTACGGCCAGCCCCTCACCCGCATCTCGCGCATGAGCCTGGATCAGGTCCACGACACCGGAGACCGGCTCACTGTGGCCTTCACCAATGATCGGCTCGAGATCCCGCCCCCGTTCGACGAGATCGTTCGCGCCCACCTGAATGCCCTGCCGAACACGAACACCTCCGCGCACCGCCAGAACACCTGGCTCTTCCCCGGCACCCGGCCAGGACAGCACATGCACCAAAACTCGATCATGATGGCCCTGCGTGAGCGCGGCATCGAGATCCTCGGCGCCCGCAACGCCGCACTCCGGGCCCTGGTCCTGGAAATGCCCGCGCCCGTCGTGGCCGACGCCCTCCACTACAGCTACTCCGTCACCGACCGCCACCGCCGCGACGCCGGCGCAACCTTCACCGACTACATCACCAGCAGAAGCACCGGCCCCTGACCGCCAGACTCCCCCGCCCCGAACCGCCTTGCTCACGCAGAAAGTCGATCGAATACGCCGGTCTCGAACACGTAAGGCCAGCACTCATTAGGACAAACTCCCCCGTCGCCCAGTATCCAGGACCGACCGGTAAATGCACAGCGGCACCCTCGGACCTCGGCTGTGCCCGCCCTGGGGGCAAGTCAGATCAAAATGTCACCTGATCGCGCGGCAGTCCCCTGCCAGCACTGGCTCGACGAGACTGACCGACAACACCTTAAACCGATTGACGCCAATAGGAGCATCCGTTCCTGCGACAGTTCCTCAGAAACCGGTAGGGCTCTGGCCGGCCGGAGTGCTTTGGCAGGATGAGGCCATGAGCATCGATGTCAAGGCCGCGCGCGAGGACACCCGGGGGACGGGGCACGTCACCCACCTCAACAACGCAGGTAGCTCCCTGGCTCCGCACCCGGTGATGGACACCGTGGTCGGACACTTGCGCCGTGAGGAGGAGATCGGCGGGTATGAAGCCGCCGCGGAGGCCGAAGAACGGATCGCGAGCGTGTATTCGTCCCTGGCTCGATTGATCGGCGCGACCCCGGGCGAGGTCGCCGTGCTGGAGAGCGGGTCCACCGCGTGGGCCGCCGTGGTGTCCCGCCTCCCGTTGACCGGTCGGCGCATTCTGCTGGGCCGCACGGAGTACTGGCACAACGTGCTGGTCCTGCGTCAGCTGGCCCGCCGCGACGGCCTTGAGCTGGTGGTGCTCGACGACGACGCGCACGGGCAGGTGGATGTGAAGCACCTGCAGTGCGAGCTGGACCGGGGCGGGGCCGGGATGGTGGCCCTCACCCACGTGCCCATGGGCGGGGCGCAGGTCCAGCCGGCGGCCGAGGTGGGCCGGGCCTGCCGGGCTGCTGGCGTGCCGTTCGTGCTGGATGCCTGCCAGTCGGTGGGGCAGCTGCCATTGGACGTGGAAACGCTTGGTTGCGATGTCCTGGTCGGTACCGGGAGGAAGTTCCTGCGCGGGCCCCGGGGCACCGCCTTCGTGCACGTGCGCCGCGAGCTGCTGGACCGGCTCGAACCCGCCCTGCACGACCGGCACCGCTCGGCCGGTGGCACAGACAAGATCGAGGCCCGGGCGCTGGAGAGCTGGGAGACCAATGTGGCGGGCCGGTTGGGGTTGGGCCGGGCGGTGGACTACGCCCTAACGCTGGGGCTGGAGCCAATCCGTGGACGGGTCACCACGCTGGCCGAGGCCCTGCGGGCCCGGCTCGCGGCGGTGCCCGCGGTGCGGGTGCACGACCGGGGGCTCCGCCGCGGCGGGATCGTGACGTTCTCCGTCGACGGGCGAACGGCCGAGCAGGTGAAGAACCAGCTGAGCAGGCAGACAATCAACGTCTCCACCGTTGCGCTGCCGCCGTCGGCTGCTCCCCTGGTCCTGGACCCGGCCCCCGAGCAGCACACCGTGGCGGTGCGGGCATCGGTGCACTACTACAACACCGAGGACGACCTCGACCGGCTGATCACCGCGCTGCCTTGAGCAGGGGCGGGTTCTGTCCGTCGAGGGACGATGGGGCGCACGTCCACGTGCTCGGCGGTGGCGGTGAGCACGGAGCCGTCCGGGACCTGGTGCCATCCCGGACCGTCGTCGGAGGGTTCGCTGGCCACCACGGTCCCGGAACCGTTCCGGCGCCAGCACAGGGTGTCCCCGGCGGCCGTGGCGGCGATCGTGGTGCCGTCGGTGAGCAGGAAGTTGAACCGGCCGGTGGTGGCAGCGGAGACGTCGGCGACCACCGTGGCCAGTGCCTCCGGCGCGGCAGCCCCGGCGGCGAGCCGGTCCTGGACCAGGGCCCACAGCACGGCCGAGTCGACGCGCGCCTCCAGGCTCAGCAGGCGGGCCGGGGGCAGCTGCGCGGCCAGTGCGGCCACGGAGGTCGGCCAGCCGTCCACCCGTCCGTTATGGCTGAACAGCCAGTTGCCGTCCGTGTAGGGGGCGGCCGCGGCCTCGTCGGGGGTGGTGCCGGGTGTGGCCGAGCGCACCGCGGCCAGTACCGCGGTGCTGGTGGTCACCCGGGCCACGTCGGTGAAGGAGGCATCCGCCCACATCGGTACCGCCCTCCGGTATCGGGCCGGCACCGGGTCCCCGGGGGCGTACCACCCGGCGCCGAAGCCGTCGGCGTTCATGGTGCCGTTGCGTTGGCGCCGCGGTGCCCAGGACTGGGTGAGCAGCCCGTGCGCCGGGGCCAGCAGGAGATCCGCTAAAGAGGTCGGCGGGCCGAGGAAGGCCAGATGGCGGCACACCCGTCTACCGCCCCTCGGCCGCGGCGTCGCGGGCGGTGCGGAAGCCGGTGAAGATCTGCCGCCGGATGGGGTAGTCCCAGTTGCGAAACGTTGCCCGGCAGGCGGCCGCGTCGGTGGCCCAGGACCCGCCGCGCAACACCTTCTGCTCGGATCCAAAGAACACCTCGCTGTACTCCCGGTAGGGGAAGGCACGGAACCCTGGGTACGGGAGGAAGTCGCTGGAGGTCCACTCCCACACGTCGCCGATGAGCTGGCGCACGCCCAGCGGGGAGGCGCCGTCGGGGTAGGAGCCCACCGGCGCCGGGCGCATCGCCGTCCCGCCGAGGTTGGCGTGGCGGGCCGTTGGCTCCTCGTCCCCCCATGGGAAGCGCCGGGACCGGCCGGTGCCCGGGTCCCACCGGGCGGCCTTCTCCCACTCCGCCTCGGTGGGCAGCCGGCGTCCGGCCCACCGGGCGTAAGCCTCGGCCTCCCAGTAGGACACGTGCTGGACCGGTTCGTCGTCGGGCACGGCTTCTTCGACGCCGAAGCGCCGCCGCCACCATTGTCCGCCCTCGCGCCGCCAGAACCCGGGGGCGCCGAGCCCCGTGCGCTGCCGGTGCGCCCAGCCCACGGGGCTCCACCATTCCTCCCGGTCGTAGCCGCCGTCGGCCACGAACCCCGCGAACTCAGCGTTGCTGACCGGTACGGTGTCGATCCAGTAGCCCGGCACGTGTACCTCGTGAGCGGGGCGTTCATTATCCAGGGCCCACGGCTCCACGGAGGAGCCCATGGTGAAGGGCCCCGCGGGCACGTGCACCTCCCGCGGCAGATTCGCTCCCCGGGTGCCGAGCACGGCCGGATCCAGCGGCTGCGCGTGCAGCACCGGTTCCCCGGCGCGCAGTTGGTGGGTGGCGAGCATGGTCTCGGCGTGCTGCTGCTCGTGCTGGATGATCATCCCGAAGGCGAAGCCGGCCTCCAGCAGGGGCGAGCCTTCCAGGGGCACGCGGTCCAGGATGTCGAGGGCCTTGGCGCGGACCTCGCCGATGTAGGCGCGGGAGTCGGCCGGGTCGAGCAGCGGCAGCGACGGGCGGGCGCTGCGGGAATGCTCGAAGGCGTCGTAGAGGGAATCGATCTCCGGGCGCAGAGGATCCAGCCCGCCCACATCCCGCACCAGCCACAGCTCCTCCTGGCTGCCCACATGGGCCAGGTCCCACACTAGCGGCGACATCAGCGGGGAGTGCTGGGCGAGGAGCTCCTCCTCATCGCAGGTGGTGAGCGCGTGCACCCGGCGGCGGGACCGTTCCAGGCCGCAGGCGATCCGTTCCTTGAGCGCGCCGGCGGCCTCGGGGCCGTGCGGGGGGAAACCGGGGTGGTTCATGCGGCGTTCTCCTTGTCGTCGGTGATGTCCCAGAAGTTTCCGGTGCGGTGCCAGTGCTCCAGCCGCTCGTCGGCCGGGCACCGCCCACGGGCCGTATGGCGCTCGAGGAAGCGCTCCACCAGGAAGCGGGTGCGGGCGTCGACGCCCAATCGGCCAAGTGCCCCTAGGGCGGCCTCCGCGCATAAAAGCCCAGCACGTGCCAGCGCCGGCTCGGCCATGGCGTTCCGGGCAGCGGCGCGCATCGGGTCTATCAAGACGCCCACCGGGCCGCAGGCTTCGGCCGCTGCGTCCGCGGCCTGCTCATCGTCCACCACCGCGGTGGTGATCGCCGCCACTGCTTCCCAGTCGGCACCAGCCTGAGCGTCGATCACCCGGATCTCCAGGAAACCGCGCGGACGCACGAACGGGAACAGGGTGCTGAGGTGATAGTCCAGATCGGCGCGGGTCACCGGCCGTGGGCCCTGCCCGCGCAACCACCCCCGCATCGTCAGGCCGCGGGGTGCGTCCCAGGACCCGTCGTGGGACGGGATGCACAGCACCGAGGCGTCCAGCGCGTAGTCCGCCCAGGCCTGCGCCGGATCGCCCGAGGGCGGCACCGGGGCGGTGCGGGACGGGTCGGTGGCCAGCCACACCGACTGCCGGGTGCTGGCCCAGCCACTGGGAGTGCCGTTGCGGAAAGGTGAGTTGGCGAACAGTGCCACCAGTACCGGAGCCAGCCGGTGCAGGCGCTGCCACCGCTGCACCGCGCTGCCCGTGCCGGTGCCCGGCAAGCCGGCGTCCAGGCACACCTGCAAGGAGGCGGTGGAGCACATCATCGTGCGCCCGGCCACCCCGTCACGGTCGAAGTGGCGTTCCATGGTCGCGTACCGCGGATGCTCCAGCGTGCGCGCCGGGGCGCGCACCGGGTCCATCCCCAGCGGCCCGAACCGCAGTCCGGCATCGGCGAACCGCCCGTCAATCGCCGCCAGGTCGGCCCGCACCGCACCGATCACGGAGGGAAGGTCCGGTGCGCAGGCTGAGCTCAACTCCAGCTGACCGCCCGGTTCCAGGGTGATCGCCCCGGCACCCGGCAGATGGCCCTCAAGGCCTGCGGCCACCGCCCTGACCTCGGGCACCGGCACCGGGCGGGCGCAGTTACCGGCGTCGTGGATGGTGCGCTCCAGTTCCAGCCCCACGGCCCCGGCGGGTCCAGTCCGGAAACAGCCGGCAGTCACATGCTCCTCGGCCTCCGCCTCGGAGAGCACCTCGAGATCGTGTTCCAGACCTGGATGGATCATGACCACACCTCGCCCTTTCAATGGACACCCCCGGGGACTGACAACGACCTCCAGTACCGGCCTCAGGGATCACCGGCAACGGGCGCACCTGCTCGTGGCCGCAGCCGTCAAGAACGCGCAATGCACCGTGCATGACGCCTCGCTGCTCACGGCATGACAGCCAGCCTTCCGGGGACAACCGAAATACTCAACCCGTACCGCCACGATCGCCGCTGCTTCCCGAGGCGTCATGTCTGGCCGAGGACCGGCCAGAGCGGAAAAGACACGCAGCCCGCCACACACGCGCCGAAGGCCCCACCAGCGCCTGTCCGCCTCATCCGTGCTGACCGCTGACCGTGAAGACCGGGCCAGAGCTCGCCGCGTCGCATAAGCTGACCATCACGCCAAATCAGGGCCGGACACTCTCGGTGGAGGAACCTGACATCGGGAGGCCCCAGCGGAAGCACAGCAGCAGGTCACCGGCGGCAACACCATGCGCTGGTGCGAACACGGGAGAGGGAAGCCCATCCCTTGCTGCACGGAATCCCGGCCTCACCGACGCCATCGGGCCACGGCATGCCTTTCATCACGGGTCCAGCTTGACCCGGCAGATGCCCCGGTGGGCACCTGCAAGACACCAACTGATAGGAAAACCACGATGACCCTTGGTGCTGCAACCCGCCCAGCTGTCCCCGTATCGACCCTGGGCGCAGCCCTGCTTCTGGGGCTGACCGCCTGCGGGGGTGGCGGGGACCCCCTCGCCGGGGACGGCGGGTCCGCGGAGTCGGCGGTGGAGACCGTGACCGTGGGCTCGGCCGACTTCCCGGAGAACGAAATCCTGGCCCAGCTCTACGCCGGAGCACTGGAATCAGCCGGGATCCAGACCGAAACCAACCTCAGCATCGGTTCCCGCGAGGCCTACGTCGGGGCCGTCCAAGACGGCTCTATCGACGTCATCCCGGACTACTCCGGCAACCTCCTGCTCTTCGCGGACCCCGAGGCCACCGCCAGCTCCGCCGAGGAGATCATGGACGCCCTGCCCGAGGCCCTGCCCGAGGACCTCATTGTCCTGGAACCGGCGCAGGCGCAGAACAAGGACACCCTGGTCGTCATCCCCGAAACCGCCCAGCAGTACGAGCTGGAGAGCATCGCCGACCTGGCCGAGGTCTGCGACCAGCTGGTGCTGGCCGCCACTCCGGAATTCGCCGAACGGGCCTACGGGCTGAAGGGGTTGGAGGAGAACTACGGGTGTGTGCCGGCTTCCTTTGAGCCGATCAACGACGGCGGCGGACCTCTGACCCTCCAGGCGTTGTTGGACGGGGACGTGGACGTCGCTGACATCTTCAGCACCACACCCTCGATCGCCGAGAACGACCTCGTGGTCCTGGAGGACCCGGAGAACAACTTCATCGCCCAACAGGTTGTGCCCCTCACAGCACAGGATCGGCTGCCCCAGGAGGCTGTGGACGCCCTGAACGATCTCTCCGGCAAGCTCACCACGGAAGATCTGATCGGGCTCAACCAGCAGGTCAGCGGAGAGAACCCGATCAGCACCGCCGACGCCGCACAACAGTGGCTGTCCGCCAACGGCTACTGAGCCCAGCAACAGCACACCATCCCAGCTACACATGGTCCTCATGGAAGGCAGTCCTTGTTGGGGTCGCCAGTGAAACTGGGATCGCCGCGGCGAAAGCACCACCACCAGAACCGATGATGGCCAGATCCGTCTCGATCACTGCAGTTCCACCCATGACAACCTCCGCAAATCGGTGAGGACCACTCCCACCGGAAACTTTCCGTGTGCCCTTCTCCGACCCAGCCTGCACCCTCCCCCACAGGGGAAGGTCAAGGTGTCACTGCGACAACAGCCCCCTGCCGGCGCCGGCTGAATACTGACCCTCGGGCGCCGGGCGGATGCAACGGTGGGTTCACCCCAAGCTCATGGCCCCATCAGCATCAGCCTGGTCGACCCTGACGTGGCGATCCCGCCCAGAACGCAGGACGCCCACTGGGCCGTCCCGACCGCACTACTCAGCTCCTCAGGGGCCTCCTCAGGATGGCCGGCCGATAGTCAGCTGCTGCCGGTGATGGTCGTAGTGCTGAGTGCCGTAGTGGTAGATCTCGGCCAGGCTCATCCAGTCCCGGAAGTACGGGTCCCAAGACACGGGCATGTGCATCCCACGGGCCAGTGCGGCCGCGGCCTCGGTCTCCAGCTGGGCCTGCAGGACCTCGACGGTGCGGTCGAACCACCGGATCAGCCGCGGACCGTGGATCACCCGCGCGGCCCCACGGTCGCTGAAGTAGTTGATCAGGTGGAAGAGCCGGGTGCCGGCCTCCAGCACCCGGGCGAAGGTGCGGCTGACCGGCTCGGGGAGACGACCCATCAGACGCACCAGCGGCAACAGGCGCCGCACGATCAGGTAGCCGAAGAACATGTGGAACAGCAGCTGCCCGTTGGTCCACCGGGTGCCTGACGAGAGCCGGTGCACATCCGCAGGGGTCGCTTCAGTGACCAGGGCGTGGAAGTCCGCGCGGACCCGCTCCAGCTCCTCATGGATGGTTCCGGGGGTGATGGGCGCGCTATTCATCGGCTGCTCCTGGAAGTGATGTCGCTGCCGGGAGCGTTCTGGGCATTGCCTGGCTTGTGGGCGATAAAACGTATGACCCGACCGCCGAAGGACAGCCGGAGGGCGAGTGGGGCAAGGCCGGCCTGGTCGAAGACTGGTCCGAAGGCTTCCGGTTCGATGAGCCGGTGCGGTGACCGGTCGGCACGGTGCACCAGGGATGCCATCGGTGAGGCCAGCAGGTCGTACCCCACGAAGGCCCCGCCCGGTCGCAGGACTCGGGCCGCCTCGGTCACCGCGTGTTCCCACTCGATGACGTGGTGGAGCATCAGAAAGCTCAGAATCGTGTCGAACGACTCGTCCTCGAAGGGCAGCCGAGTGGCATCGGCCTGACGCGCCTGGACCAAGGGGTGTCCGGCCAGGCGGTCCTGCGCGGCCTCCACCATCACCGGGTCGGCATCGGTCATGGTGAGCCGCACCCCGGGATGGGCTCGGGCGATGGCCTCGGCCATCGCACCGCTGCCTCCACCGATCTCCAGCACGTCCCCGGTGACGGGGAACCCCTGGGTCGCCCAAGGAACCATCCGCCGGGCCACAAGGCCCCATGGCGCGCTGCGACAGAAAGAGGCCTCTAAGGCGGACATCCTCGGCATGGTTTCCACCTTTCGGCGTACGCATCGTGTGCGCCGAGCCTAGTTCCACGATCGACGGTAGTGAACCGTTTAGGCAAAGGATGGGGGCGACCTGGCCATTCACACCGCCCGGGGGCGGGCCCGAGGGAGCCGGGGTCCCGTCGTAGGGCTGAGCTCAGCAGGCGGATGGGTTAGAGGCCGAAGGCGCCGCCTTCGAGGAGGATGACCACGCCCAGGCCGATCAGCACGATCGGGAACAGGATGTGTTCCCATCGTTCCAGGACTTCGGCGATGGGTTTGCGGGTGGCCACGTACTTGGCGATAGCCACCAGCACCGCGACCATGGCCAAAAAGGCGATGCAGTAGGCCACCATCGCGGTGGGGCCCACGGTGACGAATACGGGCACATAGACCCCGATGTTGTCCCCTCCGTTGGCGAAGGTGACTGCGGCGACGGTCCAGATGCTGACCTGTTTGCCGGCGACCTTCCCCTCGTCATCGTCATCATCGTCGTCGCTGCGCCAGACCTTCCAGGCCGCGATGAGGCCGAGGATCAGGGGGATGAGGCCGAAGTAGGGAATGGCCTCGGGCGGCAGGAAGGTGCTGGCGCCCAGGGTCACCAGCACGGAGGCGACCAGGATGCCGCCGAAGCCCAGGTACTGGCCGATCCCGATTTTGGCGGTGGTGCCGCGGGCCCCGGCTCCGCGGGCGAAGAACAGGGAGAGCACGATGATGTCGTCTATGTTGGTGGCCGCGAACAGCCCGATCGCCTGCAGCACGGGGGAGATGAGTTCCATAACCTGTCTTTTCTTCAGTGGGGAGAACCGCCGACCGGGACCTGGCGTGCTGCGCTGTGTCGGGCGGCCGAGCGCGCAGGCAAGGGAAGGCTGCCGGGAGCCGATGCCCCGGGCACCATCACCGGGGCACTGTCACCGGGTATGGGTCGCGGCGCCCGTCATGGGCACCCGAAGGCGCATCAGCACCCGCTTTCACCCTCAGTGCGTGGGCGGGCCCGGTGAGGGTGATGTATTTGTCAGTGTTCTTGGGTGGAGGTGCCGTAGGCGGGACACAGCGCGACCTGGGAACCGGTGGCTGCCAGCAGGGTCTCGGCGGCGGCGAGCACATCCATCAGCTCCGGGCGGGTCAGAGCGTAGAAGATCTGCCGCCCCTCGACGCGTCCGGCCACCAGCCCGCACTCGCGCAGGCAGGCCACATGGGCCGAGACGGTGGATTGAGCCAGGCCCGTTTCCTCCACCAGGTCCCGCACTCGGGCTTCACCGCCGGCCAGGCGCCCCACGATGGCCAGGCGAGTGGGATCGGACAGGGAGTGAAACAGGGCCACAGCCGGGGCCAGGCCGGTCGTACAACTAGTGTTCGTCATGACCCGATCCTATCGCCTAATTCCGATTGATTGGACGGGGTGGATCTGACGTTGCCCGCAAGGGACGGTGCAGGGCCTTTTGTCCAGGGAGTGGTGGGTCTCGGGCTGAAGACTACCTCGACCCGAGCCTACCCGGCAGAGAAGCTGTTGTGGCCGCCGTGCAGGGGCCTGAGATAGTCATCGGCTCGGTGCGACGGGAGGCCCGGGGGCCTCGCCTGCGGTGGCTGTGGCCAAAGAGCGGCGGGCATGGGCGTGACGAGTAAAGGCCCGGGGCGGGACCCGTGGTGGCCTGGGCCAGGGCCGCCGAGGAGGTCTCGGCGGCCCTGACGTTACGCGATGAGCAGGTGGGGGCTATTCGGCGGAGATGTCCTGGGGGCGCGGAGCCAGCAGCGTACCCAGGATCAAGAGGCCGACCCCGGTGGTGACGAAGACGTCGGCGAGATTGAAGGTGGGGAACCACCCGGTGTGCAGGTAGTCCACCACCCCTCCCCCGTCGAGGCGGTCCAGGAAGTTTCCGATAGCGCCCCCGAGCATCAGGGTCGCTCCGGTACGGGCCAGCCCGGTCAGGGTGGGTGCCGCAACGAGCAAATACCAGATCAGCCCGGCGATGATCGCCCCGGTCGCGGCGATGATGACCCAGGAGGGCAGGGCCGCCCCGAGGCTGAAGGCCACCCCGGTGTTGTGGTGCAGCTGCAGCGTGAGCGGCCCCAGATCTACCGTGGTCCCGTCGGTGAGACGGGCTGAGGTCACGGCTTTGAGAATCAGATCGACGGTGGCCAGCGCCGCTGCCCCGGCCAGCAAGAGGGTCCGGGACCGGCGAGCAGATCGGGACGAAGGGCCGACCTGCCCGGCGACGGGGGCGCTCATGCGGCCGGTTCCAGAGCCGGTGCGGGCTGGGCGGTGGGCAGCTGGGTGCGGCGGGAGATCCGCCCGGCGCGTACCCCGTTGGCGATGATCAGGATTTCGGCCACCTCGTGTACCAGCACCACCGCGGCCAACCCGAGGATCCCGAACAGGGCCAGGGGGATCAGCACCGCGATCAGCGCTAGGGACACCCCGACGTTCTGCAGCATGATCGAGCGGGTCCGCCGGGCGTGCTCCAGCGCTTGGGGCAGGTGGTGGAGGTCCTCGCCCATCAAGGCGATGTCGGCGGTCTCGATGGCCACGTCGGTGCCCATTGCGCCCATGGCGATGCCGATGTCGGCGGTGGCCAGGGCGGGGGCGTCGTTGACGCCGTCACCGACCATCGCCGTGGGGCGCTGCGCCTTGAGGGTGCGGATGATCTCGGCTTTGTCCTCCGGGCGCAGGTCGGCGTGGACCTGGGTGATGCCGGCGGCTGCGGCCAGGGCATGGGCGGTGAGAGTGTTGTCCCCGGTGAGCATCGCGGTGGTGTATCCGGCGCGGTTGAGCCGGGTGATCACCTCTCGGGCTTCCGGGCGCAGCTCATCGCGCACCGCGATCGCCCCAAGAACCTTCCCGTCCTGCTCGATGAGCACGGCGGTGGCCCCGGAGCGCTGCATCCGCTCGATCTCGGCGGCCAGGGGCCCGGGGTCGATCCACCCGGGCCGGCCCAGGCGCAGGCGGGCGCCGTCCAGGGTGCCGTAGAGCCCGGCCCCGGGCACGGTGTCCACCTGGGTCACCTCGGCCCGCTCAGGTGTGGCGGCGAGGATGGCCCGGGCCAGGGGGTGTTCGCTGCGGGCCTCCAACCCGGCGGCCAGCCCCAGCACCTGCTGCCGGCTCACCCCGCCAGTGGTGGCGACCTCGATGACGGCCGGGGCGTTGCGGGTGAGGGTGCCGGTCTTGTCCAAGGCGATGGTGCGGATCTTGCCCAGGGTCTCCACCGCGGCCCCGCCCTTGATCAGCACCCCGATGCGGCTGGCGGCTCCGACCGAGGCCACCACGGTGACGGGCACCGAGATCGCCAGGGCGCACGGGGAGGCGGCGACCAGCACGACCAGGGCGCGTTCGAACCACAGGGCCGGCTCCCCGACGATGAACCCGTAGGCGATGATCAGGGCGGCGACGATGAGGATGCCCGGCACCAGGCGTTTGGCGATCGCATCGGCCAGTCGCTGGCCGGGGCCTTTGCGGGACTGCTCGGTCTCGACGATGTGCACGATCTTCGCCAAGGAATTGTCCTCGGCGGTGCTGGTGACCTCGACCTCCAGCGGGCCGGTGCCGTTGATGGACCCGGCGTAGACTTCCGCGCCGGGGCCGGCCTCCACGGGCACGGACTCCCCGGTCAGCGCCGAGGTGTCCAGGGAGGTGCGCCCGGTGAGGATCCGCCCATCGGTGGCCACCCGCTCCCCGGGCCGCACCACCATCCGGTCCCCCAGTACCAGCTCAGCCGGGGGCACGGTGACCTGCACCCCGGCCCGGAGCACCGTGGCCTGATCCGGGACCAGCTCCAGCAGCGCGCGCAGCCCGCGCCGGGTGCGCGCCACCGAGTACTCCTCCAGGGCCTCGGCGATGGCGTAGAGGAAGGCCAGCATCGCCGCTTCCTCGATCTGCCCCAGGGCGACCGCTCCGACGGCGGCGATGGTCATCAGGGTCCCGACCCCGATCTTGCCCCGGGCCAGCCGGCGCAGCGTGGAGGGCACGAACGTCCATCCGGCCGCCAGCAGCGCGCCCGTCTCCAGGCTCAGCGCCACCCACAGAGGAACCCCGGCCAGCGACAGGATCCAGCCGGCCAGCAGCAGGATCCCGGCCGCGGCGGCGAACCGGACGTCGCGCACCTGCCAGAAGCCCTCGGCCTCCTCCCCGGCCTCACCGGTTTCGTTCTTCTCGTCGCTGCATCCGCAGGCATCGCTCATCGGGTGATCTCCTGAATCTGGGGGGTGTCACGGGCATCCAGCCCGTAGTTCGGGCACAGACTCACGGCGTTGCCGGTGGCCGCCAGCAGCACCTCAGTGGCGGCCAGCACGTCCATCAGCTCCGGGCGGGTCAGCGAGTAGTACACGCTGCGCCCCTGCGCCCGACCCTGCACCAGCCCGCAACCACGCAAGCACGCCACATGGCCGGACACGGTCGACTGGGCCAGCCCCAGCTCGCTGGTGAGATCACGCACCCGCACCTCCCCGGAAGCCAAGCGCTGCACAATCGCCAGCCGGGTCGGGTCACTGAGGGAGTGGAACAACGCCGCCGCCGGATCCAGCACCTCACAGGGGGCATCCGGAACATACTCTGAAATCGTCATGGACCGATGATAACCGTGTTTTGGGCTGACAGTGGTCATGTGCGGTAGTCTCAGGGCGCCCCCTGGCCCGAGGAGATGGTGATGACGATTGGCGGCTACTTCGCCGAGACGGTGAACTCCGGGGCCCTGCTCATCGCCGTGCCCTTGGCGGTGATCGCCGGGATCGTCTCTTTCATCTCCCCGTGCATCCTGCCGTTGGTGCCCGGCTACCTCGGCTACGTCTCCGGGCTGACCGATCCGACCCGGGCCGACAACCGGCGGCGGATGCTGGCCGGGGTGGGGCTGTTCATCCTGGGTTTCGCGGCGGTGTTCACTGTCTACGGGGCGGCCTTCGGCGCCATCGGGGGCTGGTTGGTGCGGTGGCAGGATCCGCTGATGCGGGTGTTGGGGGTGTTCGTGGCGCTCATGGGCCTGGTGCTGGTCGGGAAGTTCCCCTTCCTGCAGCAGACCAAGAAGCTGTCCTTCCAACCCCGCACCGGCATCGCCGGCGCCCCGCTGCTCGGGGTGGTCTTCGGCCTGGGTTGGACCCCCTGCATGGGCCCGACGCTGAGTGCGGTGCTGGCGCTGAGCACCACCACCGGCGGGGCCTGGCGCGGAGCCCTGCTGGGCTTCACCTACTGCCTGGGCCTGGGCATTCCATTCGTGCTGGTCGCGGCCGGGCTCAACTGGGTCACCACGACCCTGAGCTACATCCGCCGCAACATCCGCACCTTCAACATCGCCGGCGGATCCGTACTGATCGCCGTGGGGCTGCTGATGGTGACCGGGATCTGGATGCAGTGGATCTATCAGCTCCAAAGCCTCGCCGGCACCTTCATCACTCCTGTCTGAGCCCGGGAGAACATCCCCGGCTTGTGACGCACCGAATCCCAACACCCACCGATTCACCACACCACCACCCAGGAGCACACCATGGCGAAGATCTACCACGACGTGACCGAGCTCGTGGGTCGCACCCCGCTCGTCCACCTCAACCGGCTCGACGAGGGCCTGCCCGGCAACGTGGCCGTGAAGCTGGAGTTCTACAGCCCCGCCAGCTCCGTCAAGGACCGCATCGGCGTGGCCATCGTCGACGCCGCCGAGAAGTCCGGGAAGCTCAAGCCCGGCGGCACGATCGTCGAGGGCACCTCCGGCAACACCGGCATCGCCCTGGCCATGGTCGGCGCGGCCCGCGGCTACAAGGTGATCCTCACCATGCCCGAGACCATGTCCACCGAGCGGCGGGTCATGCTGCGCGCCTACGGCGCCCAGATCGTGCTCACCCCGGGCGCGGAGGGCATGCGCGGGGCGGTCGAGAAGGCCCAGGAGATCGTCGAGTCGACCGAGAACGCCGTGCTGGCCAAGCAGTTCGCCAACGAGGCCAACCCGGCGATCCACTACGCCACCACGGGCCCCGAGATCTGGGCGGACACCGACGGCGAGGTCGACGTCTTCGTCTCCGGCGTGGGCACCGGCGGCACCATCACCGGGGCGGGCCGCTACCTGCGCGAGCAGAAGCCGGACATCCGCCTGCTCGTGGTCGAGCCGGCCGACTCCCCGCTGCTGACCGAGGGCAAGGCCGGCCCGCACAAGATCCAGGGCCTCGGCGCGAACTTCGTCCCCGACAACCTCGACCGGCAGATCTACGACGACGTCTACGACGTGACCGTCGAGGACTCCGTGCGGGTCGCCCGCGAGCTCGGCACCAAGGAGGGCATCCTCGGCGGGATCTCCTCGGGCGCCATCGTCTGGGCCGCCCTGCAGGAGGCCGCCAAGGAGGAGAACCGGGACAAGCTGATCGTGGCGATCGTGTGCGACTTCGGGGAGCGCTACATCTCGACGCTGCTCTACGAGGACATCCGCGGCTGAGGCCCTGCCAGGGTTGCCGACCCACATCACCGATCCGCAGCTGCCGCAAGCCATCACTAAGGCCGAGCTGATGGCCCGCGTGCTGGCCGAGAACGGCCTGGGGCACGTGGGTCTCGCCCTCGATTTGGAGTCCCCGTAGCTGTCCGCCGGAGGAGAACTGCGCGTGGTCATTCCCTGGAGTCCGCCCTAACCGCGGCACCTCCGTCTCGGGCCGCATCGCCATTGCCCGGAGAGCCAATGCCCCCGCAGCCGGTGGTCGCCGCCCCGACGGCAACGGTGATTCCCGTTGCTATGATCGACGTATAACGATCATCTCTGAGTGTGCCGGCGTGCGCCTCAGGTCCTCGACAACAGGCCCGCCGTGTTGCGCTCAGAGGCCTATCGGCTTCCCGGTTCATCGTTTCCGGGGTCAGCCCCTACCCGTCCCCGAGCCCGTTTCGACCCTGAGGTGAAATGCCCGTGCCCTCGAACTCTTCACTGCCCACCCACCCGTCCCGCCGCCGTGTGCTCTCCTTGGCCGGTGCAGGAGTCCTCGGGGTGGTCATGGCCGGCTGCGGTGCGGAGGAAGATCCCCTGGCCCAACAGGCCAACACGGGAGATGAGAAGGGCTACATCGCCGGGGACGGCACCGTCTCGGAGTACGCCCCGGATCAGCGGGGGGAGCCGGTGCAGTTCAGCGGCACCCTTTTCGATGGGACCGAGCTCTCGGCCGAGGACTTGCGGGGGAAGCCCGCGCTGCTGAACTTCTGGTACGCGGCCTGCCCTCCGTGCCGGGTGGAGGCCCCGGACCTCGCCGAACTCGCCCAGCAGTTCGAGGGGCAGATCGCCTTCTACGGGGTAAACCTGCGCGATGATCAGGCCACGGCCGAGGCCTTCGAGCGGACCTTCGGGATCCCGTACCCCTCCTTCGAAGACAAGGACGGGAAGGTGGTGATGGCCCTGAACGCCTATGTGCCCCCGCGGGCGGTGCCCACCACGCTGGTGCTCGACGCCCAAGGCCGGGTCGCAGCCCGCATCCTCGGGATCGCAGACCGGTCCATCCTCGAGACCCTCCTCGAGGACACGGTGGCCGAGACAGCATGACTTCCGGCACCCCCTCCGCCGTCCCCGCACAGGGAGCTGAAAGGTCACCATGAGCACCACTAGCAGCAGGCAGAGCACCCCTGAGGACACCCCCGGCAGGGGCCCCCGAGGCTCTTCGCCCACCGGACCCGGCAAGAACCCCAGGGATGTCGAGCTGCCGGCGCTGGGGCCGGTCGGGATGGCCCGGTGGGCGTGGGCGCAGCTGACGAAGATGAACACCGCCCTGTTCCTGCTGCTGTTGCTGGCGGTGGCGGCGGTGCCCGGCTCGACCTTCCCGCAGCGGATCCAGGACACGGGTGCGGTGGCCGACTACATCGATGCCAACCCGACCCTGGGCCCGTGGCTGGACCGGCTGCAGTTCTTCGACGTGTTCTCCTCCGTGTGGTTCTCCGCGATCTACATCCTGCTGTTTGTCTCCTTGGTGGGGTGCGTACTGCCCCGGGCGGGCAAGCACTGGCGGGCCTGGCGGGCGCAGCCCCCGCGCACCCCTAAACGGCTGGAACGGCTGCCCGAGCACCGCCGCCTGGTCCTCGGTGGGCCCGCGGACGCCCCGGCCCCGGACGAGGTCGTGGCCCAGGCCGCCCGCCTGCTGGGCAAGCGCGGCTACCGGGTGGCCGTGCGCGACACAGGAGGACCGGCGCCGTCGGTGGCCGCCGAGCGGGGAATGTGGAAGGAGGTCGGCAACGTCGTCTTCCACCTGGCGCTGCTGGGCGTGCTGGTCTCCGTGGCCGTGGGGTCCCTGTTCGGCTTCAAGGGCCAGAAGATCCTCGTGGAGGGCGATTCGTTCGCCAACTCGTTGATCAACTACGACGCGTTCATCCCGGGCACCAACTTCGACGCCGACCAGCTGGAGCCGTTCTCCCTCACCCTGGAGAACTTCGAGGTCGAGTTTTACCGCGACACCGCCGTTCCCAGTCAGTACGGGACTCCGGTGGACTTCACCGCCGAGGTCACCGTCCAGCAACCCGGAGGACAGCCGCGGCAGGAGACCCTGAAGGTCAACGCCCCGGTCAACGTCGACGGGGTGAAGTCGTTCCTGATCGGCAACGGCTACGCCCCCCTGATCCGGGTGACCGACGGCAACGGCGACGTCGCCTTCGAGGGGCCGGTGGTGGGCATTCCTTCCGACGGGGTCTACACCTCCTCACTCGTGCTCAAGGTCCCCGACGCTGCCCCGGACCAGCTAGGCTTCACCGGCCTGCTGCTGCCCACCGCCGTCACCGGGGCCGATGGGCTCCCGCGGTCGGCGGATCCGGGACTGGCCAACCCGAAGCTGATCCTGTCCTCCTACTCCGGGGACCTCGGACTGGACTCCGGAGTCCCCCAGAACGTCTACGCGCTTGACGTCGAAGGGCTCACCGAGCTCAACGGCATGCTCACCCCCGATGGGCCGATCACCCTGGATGCCGCGGGCCCGGTCTACGAGCTGCCCCAGGGCAAGGGCAGCATCGAGTTCCTCGATGTGAAGCGCTACGTGGGCCTGGATATCGTCTACGACCCGGGACGGACGGGCGCCTTCGTGTCCTTCGTGCTGGCCTTCACGGGCCTGTTGATGTCGATGTTCATCGCCCGCCGCCGCCTCTGGGTGAGGGCCTCGAAAGGCGTCGACAAGGACGGGGCCCCAACCACAATCCTGGAGTACGGTCTGCTGGCTCGCGGGGAGGACCCCCGGCTGGCGGCCGAGGCGCAGCGGCTGGGCGAGCTGTTCACCCAGCAGTGGGGCACCGCGCCCCCGCCCGCTGACGCTGCCGCACACCCCAAAACGAGCAGGGCCCACAGCGGGCCGGCCCACAACTGAGAGGACATCACCGATGACCGTCAATGAGGACCTGGGCGCCTGGAGCCAGTTGTTCATGCTCCTGGCCGCCATGACCTACCTGGTGGCCTTTGTGGCCTTCGCCTGGGACATGGCCTCCCACTCCAAGATCCTGCGCAGGGCCCGACCCGAGCAACACAACAGATCGGAAGGGCAACTGGTCGGCGCGGCAACCACTGCCACGGTGAACACGGTGGAGGCCGATGATTCCCGGGCCGGGCTGGGCACCGGTGACCGCGGCCGCGGGTACCCGGCCTCCGCCCAGTCGGTGCTGGCCGAACACGTCGCTGACTCCTCCATGCGCTACACCGGGACCCGCCGCCCAGCGGCCCGGGCGGCCGTGACCGTCATGGTCCTGGCCTTCGCCCTGCACGCCGTGGCCGTGATGGCCCGGGCGGTGGCCGCCGGACGGGTGCCCTGGGGCAACATGTACGAGTTCGCCACCACCGGGGCACTCGTCGTGGCCGGGGTCTACCTGGGTGCGCTGCTGCTGAGGGACCTGCGCTTCGTGGGCACCCTTGTCACCGGGCTCGTGGTGATCATGCTCACCGCCGCCACCATCGGCTTCCCCACCCCGGTGGGCCCGCTGGTCCCCGCGCTGCAGTCCTGGTGGCTGGTCATCCACGTGTCCATCGCCGTGGCCGCCTCCGGGATCTTCACCATCACCTTCGCCATGGCCGTCCTCCAACTGCTGCAGGCCCGCCGGGAGAAAGCCATTCTGGCCGGTGAGGCCCCCGGCATGGGCTTCCTGGGCATGGTGCCCTCCGCCCAGGCGCTGGAGAACCTGTCCTTCCGGCTCAACGCGATCGGCTTCGCGTTCTGGACCTTCACCCTGGCCGCCGGCGCCATCTGGGCCGAGCAGTCCTGGGGCCGCTACTGGGGCTGGGACGTCAAAGAAGTCTGGACGTTCGTGATCTGGGTCGTCTACGCCGCCTATATGCACGCTCGCGCCACCCGCGGCTGGACCGGCACCCGCTCAGCCTGGCTGTCCATCGTCGGATACCTGTGCGTCATCTTCAACTTCGCCGTCGTCAACACGGTCTTCACCGGCCTGCACTCTTACTCCGGGCTGTAACCCCGGCGGCGTAGACCGCCAGCTACGGGGCGGGATTCGTCGTGATCCAGCAGGGAACGGATTGCAGAAACAGGCACGGAAAGAACCCATGGGCCGCTGCCCCGCGGCGCTGGGGCGCGCATCAGGGATACTCCCGGCGCCGCCCTGCGATGGCGTCCCGATCACGGCACCCCGCCCCAGCACTTCCTTGATTTCCGGGCCCGAGAAGGGCCCCTTTCGCAGCGCCCATCCAGGCACCACCACGGCCAGGCGGATATCTTCTTGGCGCATCGACCGGCCGGTGCCGGTGCCCGGTACTCAGACATCCAGCAAAGGTCACCCGTGAAGCGCTCTGCCACCATCACCGCCCTCGTCCTGGGGTGCGCTCTGGTGCTGCCCGGATATACCGGCAGCATCGAAGAAGCAGCCGAGGAGAAATCCTCCGGAACTCCCTTTGCTGCAAGCGGAGTCAGCGCCCTGGAGGCGGTTGGCATTCACCTAAGGCTTCCCCCCAGTAACATGCACGCGAACCACGTGCCGGAGTGAATCGCACCAGGTCCCGTGGAGGCTCTGTCCCAGGTTTCGCCCTATCAGCGGCCGCCGGCTCCGGCCAGGAAGAAGAGAACGGCGGCAGTGCACAGGAGATATGCGATCAGAGCCCCACCGAGCATGACGACATCGCGGAGGATGAACCCGTAGGAGTCGTGGCGTTCGCGGCGGTAGCTCAGAACGGCGAAGAGCACCGGCATGAGCGCAACGAAAGCCATGACGGTGAGCACGACCGGGTAGTTCTGCACCGGCACGGTCACGATCGCCAGAGGCAGCACCGCAAGCGTGAAGGTCATGGTGTGGTCGGCGAAGACGCTGGTGATCCCGCTGGTCACCTGCCCACTGCGGACCACGGACCAGGTGGTGAACACCTGCGGCAGAGCAGTCATGAACGCGGTGATGAACAGCCCGCTGACCAGCGGTGCCAGGCCAAGCGCTGAACCGATCTGCTGGGTTCCGGTGACGAGGACGTAGGAACCCACGGCAAGTGCGGCTACACCGCCGAGCGTCAGCAGGGTCTGTTTCCCCGACCACGAGACCTGACCACGTTCACCACCACGACCGCGGAAGAGGGCCTGCCCGAGGTAGATGACGTATGCGACCACGGCGATCAAGCCATCGATCGGCTGCAACCCTCGCCAGGCCGGAGGCAGGATGAGCACCGCGAACAGGGCGACGACGGCAAGGTAGGGCAGTGCATCGATGAGCACCGCGCCCTTCTCGATCCGCAGGCCCTCGCCCTGCTCGGCAGGTTTCTTGTCGCTGGTCGCCCGGTTCTTCCGAAACGCCGCGTAGCCGACCGCGACGGTGATCGGGATCGAGACCACGGTGGAGCCGAGCATGCTGCCCAGTCCGACCGCTCCGGCCCCGGTGGCCGCGCTGACGACGTTGATGCCGACATCGGGGCTGGCGCTGCCGAGAGCGACCAGTGGGCCGCCGGCGGCGCCGGTGAACCCGTACCGCTGCCGTACCGCCTTCAGGGGAGCGGCCAGCTGCTCAGCGCCCCAGCGGGTGGCGAATGCCGCCAAGACCAAGCCCACCACCCACACCCACGTCATCGCGGCCCTCCCCCCACCGTTGCGCTCGACGGTACGGAGCGCACGTCGGAGATCACGAATCCGCTGGATGGCAGGGTGGGCATGCGACGCAGGCTGATCCGCAGATCCTGGGACGGGACGTCATAGGTCATCTCCCGCGTCAGGATGGCCAGCGCCGCCTTCATCAGGGCGATGGTGATCCACTCCCCCGCGCACCGGTGGCCGATGTGGTGATCCCCGCCGCCTTGTGGGATGAGACCGTAGGCGCCGCCGTCCCAAGTGGTGAAGCGGTCCGGATCGAAGATCTCGGGGTTCTCCCACAGGTCGGGGTGGTGGTTGGTGCCGTACAGGTCCAGGAGCGTTCTACGCCCCTGGGGGAAGTGCACGCCCTGCCAATCGAAGGCAGTGCGCACCCGAGCACCGACCATCGGGAAGAAAGGATAGAAGCGGCGGACCTCCTGAACGAACAACTCGGCGTCGCGGTCACCGCCCTGGCGCAACCGGCTTCGCCACTGGGGGTGCTGGTGCAGGGCCAAGGCCGCGAAGATGATGAAGCGGTCGACCGCGACCGTGGGACGCACGAGGTTGAGCAGCTCGACCGCGGCAATCCGGCTGCCCAACAGCTGCCCACCAGGCTCGCGGTGAGTGGACACGACCTGCAAGGCGCTGCCCTCCGGGGCAGCGTGCTCCCCGCGGCGTACCCGATCCACCAGGTCCGCAATGGCTTGTTCGGCCCCGTGGCGGGCGCGCCGGCCCCGCCAGTGCCGGGGACCGACCGCAGCGGGAGCCTCGATCATGGCGTGCAAGGACTGGGTGCGGCCCCTGACCTGGGACTCGGTGACGGGGACACCGACCCAGCTACTGACCGCCTGGCACAGGATCTGCCCGACCTCCTCGTACAGCACGATGCGGTCAGCGGCTTCCCACCCGATAATCCGGGCTCTCCAGCCGTCGGCGACCAGGCCCGTCAAAGTACGGATGTCGTGCGGGGTCATGAGATCCATGAACATCTGCTTGCGCGCCCGGTGGGTCTGTCCGTCTAGGCCCTGCACGCCACCGACACCGAGCAGCGTCTTCTGCACCCGCATTGGGAAGGCACCTCGTCGCTGGAACCGGTCGGCGTCGTAGAAGACCTGCGCGGCCTCCGCACCGCGCAGACACACCGTCGGCTCCAGCAGCAGGCGGGTCTGGAACACATCGGTTCCGTACCGTTCACACCGCCGGGACACGAACTCATAGCCCTGCCAAGCCAAGGCCAGAGTGCTGTCCATACTGAGGTCGTACGCCATGCGTCCCATCAGGACTCCCTCTCACGGTGGACTCGCGGCATCGTGGCCTCGGACCTCGGACCTCGGACCTCGGACCTCGGAAAGCATGATCGCGACTGAAGGATGACATTACCCTGGCGAGGTACCAACGTCAGATGCCGATCGAAGCGCTACAGCGGTAATACCTTCCAAGACGGGATCCCGAGCCCCTGCGATGGCGACCTGATGCAACGCGTCCGACCGGACGCGGCCGGCGATCACCCGATGTCTGTCAGCGGAACATGGGCCACGGATGATGAGTCTGATGGGCAAGCTGGGTCTGACACCGTCGACGGTGTCGACCCCCGTGGGAGCACCGCGACCGGTGGGTGTCAGAGGCCGGTGAAGGCGGTGAAGAAGCGGAAGAACACCGAGGCGGCCACCGCGACGTAGGTGATGGACACCAGGGTCCAGGCCCAGTCGGCGGCGAAGCGCACCAGCCCCGCCGGGGCGGGGATCACGCCGTGGGCGAGGTTGCGGACGGTGAGCAGGATGGTCAGCGGGATCATCGCCGCCCACACGATCATGCAGTACAGGCACAGGATGTAGATGGAGAACAGCGCCTGGGACCACAACCAGATCGCGAACACCGCCCCGGCGGTGACCCCGACCTGCAGCCCGATCCAGTACCAGCGCCCGAACCGCGCCCCCGAGAGGGCCGCCATGGCGGTGGTAATGACCACGGCGAAGGCGACGATGCCGATCAGCGGGTTGGGGAAGCCGAACAGTTCCGACTGCCAGGTGCCCATGACCTGCCCGCAGGAGACCCAGGGGTTGATGTCGCAGCTGGTGACGTGGCCGGGGTCGCGGTAGAGGGCCAGGCGCTCGAGCACCAGGACACCGGAGGCGATCCAACCGATCACCCCGGTCACCAGCAGCAGGACCGCGAAGGGCCGGTACCGGGCGAAGCCGGGCAGGTGGGTCTCGGTGGCCGGGCCGGCGTCGGTGTGATGGGTGGTGCTGGTGGTGGGGTCAGCCATGGTGGGTGTCCTTGACGGTTCCGTTGTCGATGACAGGGGTGTCGGCCTGGGGTCTTCGGGCCAGGACGGCCAGGGCGGTGGCCAACAGGGGCAGGGCCCCGGCCAGGAGGATGGAGCTGGCCGCGGATTGCTGGTCCGCCAGCGGGGCGGGGCCCCAGTCCCTCCCCAGCCCGGAGAACCACTCCGGTTGGATCAGCGCTGGGGACAGGGCGGTGGCCCCCGCCCAGAGCCCCAGGGCGGTGGCTGTCCCGACCAGCGTCAGAGCTTGGGTGTGCACCGCAGCCCGGTCGCGTGGTGGGACCAGCACGGCGGCGGCGAAGATCAGGCCCAGGACCAGGGCGGTGGTATTCATCAGTTCGTGGCCGACGTGGGTGTGCAGGGCCAGGGCGAAGGCGGGGGTGTAGTAGAAGACACCGAGCCCGGCCAGGACCAGGACCGCGGCCGGGATCGGGTGGGCCATCAGCGCCCCGGTCCGGGAGGTGCGCCATGCGGTGGTGAGCTCGCGCGCCCCGGTGGAGCCGTCGGTGCGGGCCGGCACCAGGGCCGCGGCCAGAAGCCCGGGTCGTCCGGCGATCAGCAGCAACGGCACCGGGAAGGCCAGCAGCAGGTGGGCGGTGGTGTGGATGCTGAACAGGATCGGGGCGTAGACGGCCGGCAGCCCGCAGGTGACATAGACCAGCAGCACGAGTCCGGCCAGGAACGCCACCGTGCGCGCCACCGGCCACGGTGTCCTGGTGTAGCGCAGGCGTCGCGCCCCGGCCAGGTAGAGGCAGGCTGCGAGGATCGCCACGGCGATCCACAGCCAGTCCAGGCGCCACTGGGTGACCCACCCGGAGGCGCTCAGCGGTGGGGGCAGCAGGTAGCCGGTGAGGATCTCGGCGGCGGTGATGTCCGGTTCCCGTTCCAGGGGCACCGGGGTGGGGGTGCGCCCCAGGGCCACGCCCAGGGCCATCACCGCGCAGAGGATGAAGGCCTCCACGGTGATCAGCCGCCACACCCTGCCCCGGCTCGCAGGCCCGGCAGCAATGACCCGGCCGTTGAGGTACCCGAGCACCCCCAGGGCCACGGTGGCGATCGTCTTGGCGATCACCAGTGCCCCGTAGCCGGAGGCCAGCCCGTCCCACCCACCGATCCGGTAGACGGTGTTGATAACCCCGGAGACGGCCACCACGACGAAAGCCACCGCGGCCAGGGCGGAGAAACGCACCAGCACGCCGTGCGTGGCCTGCGGGGTGGTCAACAGCGGGACGAGCAGGGCGAGCACGATGATCCCGCCGGTCCAGATCCCGGCCCCGAGCAGGTGCAGGGCCAAAGCGTTGACGGCCCCGTTGTGGTCATCGACCCCGGCCACGTGCCCGAGCTGGGACAGCGGAATGACGGCGGCCAGGGCCGCCACGGTGGTGGCGGTCACCGGCCCCGGGGAGCGGGCGAGCACGGCCAAGGTGGTGGTGAGCGCGGCCATCACCGCGGTCACCGCCCACGCCTGGCCGGGAATCAGGCGGGTCACGTAGTAGCCCAGCTGTCCGGTGAACTCGGTCGAGCCCGAGACGGGGGCACCGATGGTGTCGGCGTAGCTGAGCACGATGATCGCCACCGCGGCCAGCGTCCACACCGCCGCCGCCCCCGCGGCCACGTTCAGCACCCGGGCGAAGGCCGGGTGCTCGGCTCCGGGTGTTCTCGCGCCGTGGGCCGGGGTGGACCGGGGCACGACGGTGGTGGCGAAGACCAGCCCTGCCCAGGTGATGGACATGGCCAGATGGTGCACGGTCGTGGCCGCCGGCAGTCCCCAGCGCACCATCGCCCCGGGATCGAGCACCTCCCGGGCCGCGGTGGCCCCGGAGGAGCTCAGGGCCACCCACAGCACGGTGAGGGTCATCAGGCCGACAACGATGAGAGCAGCGGTGGCGACGCCCCGGCGCCGTCCAACCACTGCCAGGGCCGGCGCCGACGGGGCGGGCGGTGGTGTGGTGGTGGTGCGGGATGGACTGGTCATCGGGTCAGTCGGTGGCTGCGGTCTCGACAGCGGCCCGGAAGGCTTCCAGGGATTCGGGGTTGAGCACTTCTCCGTCGAGGTAGAACGTCGGGGTCCCGGCCACGCCCAGGGCTTCACCGTCAGCCACATCGAGCTTGATCCGCTCTTCGGTGGCCGGGTCGGCCACCGCGGCATCGAAGGCGGCCATGTCCAGGCCGAGGTCCTCGGCGAAGCCGCGGAAGAGTGCGCTCTGGTCCTCGGCCGATTCCCCCCATTCGGCCTGGGTCTCGAACATGCGCTGATACATGGCCTCGTACTGTCCCTGCTGGGCGGCGGCCTCCACGGCCACCGCGGCGTTGACGGAGTTGCGGTGACCCGGCAACGGGAAATAGCGGTGCACGAAGGTGACGGTGTCGCCGTACTCGGCCCGCAGGTCTTCGACGAAGGGGTAGGCGGCCCGGCAGGCCTCGCACTCGTAGTCCAGGAACTCCACCAGCACCGCCTGCTCATCCGGGGCCTTCGAGAGCACTCGGCTGTTCTCTCGCACCAGCTGCCCCACATCTTCGGGTACTTCAGGGGTGGAATTGGCACGGGCGATGAGGATCGGGATGGCCACGGCGGCCACGATGGCGACCAGGAGGATCCACACGAGGATCTTGGCCTTCGAGGGTTTCCGCTGGGGGGCGCTCGTACTGGCGGTAGTGCTCACAAGGGGTTTCCGTTCTGTCTCAGGCAGCAGGGCATACCGGGAGTGGAGGGGTTCTAGTGGCGGAGAGTCTCGTCCCCGCGGTGGGAGGCCGGTTCGATCTGGAAGGTGGAGTGCTCGATGGCCACGTCGAAGTCACGGGCCACACAGGCCTGCAGATCCGCCAGCACGACACCGGCGTGCTCGGCGCTCAGGCAGCCGTCGTGGACGGTGACGTGGGCCGAGAGCACCGGGGTGTCGGAGTCGATGCGTGAGGCGTGCAGGTCGTGCACCCCCACCACGTGGGGCAGGGACTCCAGGCGGGTGCGGACCTCATCCAGATCCAGACCCTTGGGAGTGGTTTCCATCAGGACCTCGATGGTGTCGCGCAGCAGAATCAGGGCCCGGGGCACGATCAGGGCGGCGATCAGCAGGGACACGATCGCATCCGCCTGGGTCCACCCAGTGGTGGCGATGACGATCGCGGAGACGATGACCGCCACCGAGCCCAGGGCGTCGTTGGCGACCTCCAGGAAGGCGGCCTTCATGTTCAGGTTCTCTCCCCGCCCCGAGGCCAGGATGATCAGCCCGATGATGTTGCCGACCAGCCCGATCACCCCGAACCACAGCATGGCCGAAGACTCGACCTCCGGGGGCTCCAGCAGCCGGCGGATACCTTCGACGGCAACGAACCCGCCCACGGCCAGCAGCACCGAGGCCTGGGCGGCCGCGGCGACGATCTCCGCCCGCTTGTACCCCCAGGTGCGTTTGTCCGTGGCCGGCTTCAGGGCCAGGGTCGCCGCGATCAGCGCGATCAGCAGCCCGGCGGAGTCGGTGAACATGTGCCCGGCATCGGCCAGCAGCGCCAGGCTGCCCGAGATCACCGCGCCGATGATCTCGGCGACCATGATCGTGGCGGTGATGGCGAAGACTACTGCCAGCTTTCCCCGCCGCCCGGTGGCACCGTGGGCGTGATCGTGCTCACCGCTCACGCCGGAACCTCTTGGGTGCTGGCCGCACCGGCGAGCTCCTCGGCGGCGCACTCCGGCGTGCCGCACTGGCACACCGCCTCGACGGTGAGAATCGTGCCCAGCAGGTCCTCCAGGGCGTGGGCCAGCTTCGGGTCCGAGAGCTCATAGCGCACATTGCGTCCGGCCGGCACGCCCACGACCAGCCCGCAGTCGCGCAGGCAGGCCAGGTGGTTGGACAGGATCTGCCGGCTCACCCCGATCTGGGCCGCCAGTTCCGAGGGCACCGCCGGGCCCTGCTGCAGCTGCAGCAGCACCGCGGCCCGGGTGGGATCGGCCAGTGCTTTGCCGAACCGGGACATCACCTCGACCGGGGACAAGATCCTCATGCCACAACCGTACAGCAGAATCTGTATCAAAGAGGGGCGGGGTCGAGCGAGGCTCGGGCAATGTCCAGCTTGTGTCCCTACGGTGTGGGCGGATGGGGGTGCCGTCCGCCACTGCGGCGCCCCCGTCCTCGAACCACCACGGCACCTCGTGCGGCCGTTGCCGCAATGCCCCTGCGGGGAGGGAAGGCGATTGTCTGCCTCCGGCAGGAGACGGGTGGAGCCCATGATCACTTTCTGCGCTGCTCCGCTGGGCAGCCCGCCCGTGCGCCGTTTCCCGACCGGGTGCAAGGCGGCCGGGCCGTGGCGACCGATCGACTCTGCGATCCAGGCACGAAGTACCCCAAATATGTCGCCGATGACGATCCTCTCGGAGCACTTCGCACCTGACGGAAGGCCTCCCGTCAACCGGCCACCACTGGTGGGGCGAAGCTCAGCGGTAGGTGTAGTACCCATCGAGGGGCATGGCGTTGACGGAGTGGACGAAGGTGCCCTGGGTCGGGTTCAGCGCAGAGACCATCTTGCCGCCACCGATGTAGATGCCGATGTGGTTGCCACCGTTCTGAGACACCAGGTCCCCGGGCTGCGGAGTGGAGGTCGGGGTGGCGGCTGCGATCTGCTGGAAACTGGTGCGGGGAATATCGATACCCTGCTGGGCGTAGACCCACCCGGTGAATCCAGAGCAGTCCCAGGCACCGAAGGAAGTGCCGCCCCAGACATAGCCGGTGCCCACACCCTGCATGGCCGTACCCACGATGCCGCCAGTGGCGGGGGCGATCTCGGTGATCGCGGTGGACTGCGGGCTCACGCTCGAAGCCGTCTGCGCCGCCACCGGGGCCGGGGTGACGTAGGAGCCCTGGCTCCCCAAAGAGGACGAAGCCGGGGCCCACGACGTGGCGGCCGGGGCAGCCGGGAGCTCCGCATAGGCCTGGGCCGGGGCCACGGATCCAAGGATTGCCACGCCAGCAGCAGCAGCGATGGTGGTGTTACGCGCCCGGCACGAGGGGGTCTCGGCGCGGTGACGAGCAGAAGTGTGCTTGAAGAATGCCATGGATGTACTCCTCCCTTTGCCTACGAGGTGAGCTGTCGGATGCGGGTGGGAGACACCCGGTCGCAGGGCGGGATGCTCTGGCGACTTAACCCCTAGGACCCGAATCATCGGGACCGCATGTGGTTCCCCCGCTTCTGCCAAGCAGTTTCTGTGTAATGAACCTCGGGCACCGGCAGAATTCGGCGATGTGCCCGAAGGCGCCGACAGGATCAGTGGCCGGCACGCATCGAAGAGTACAAGAAGATCACGAAACAATCACAATCCCATTCGGGAATGTATAGGAACTATAAAGAAAACAATCAAGATTTGATGAAGTTGTAAATTTTTCTCGACTTTTTCCTATTAATGTCCTGCAAATTATGGCGCCTCGTGGCGGGCGGCACATGCCTTTGTGGTGCGTGCGGACGGTACGGGGAGCCGTTGACCGCGCTGTGGCGGGGACGCGTGCCGCCCTAAAAGGCTCGGTGGCCGATGTCAGGGAAATTTCCACGGATGGCGGTACAAGAATCGTCCCCGAGCAGCTCCAGCTATGTGCGCTACGGTAATCGGCGTTTGAATACGTACGGCATTTGGGCCCGAGGAGACCGCATGGCTATTTATGATTACACCGCCGACCAGCTCCGAAGCACAGCCCACCCGACGGTCGTGCCGCGCTCCAAAGGCCGGATGGTGGTGCAGTGGTTGACCTCCACCGACCACAAGACGATCGGGTACATGTACCTGATCACCTCCTTCGCCTTCTTCTGCCTCGCCGGCGTCATGGCGCTGCTGATCCGCGCCGAGCTCTTCGCCCCGGGCATGCAGATCCTGGAGACCAAGGAGCAGTACAACCAGCTGTTCACCATGCACGGCACGCTGATGCTGCTGATGTTCGGCACCCCGCTGTTCGTCGGCTTCGCCAACGTCATCGTCCCCCTGCAGATCGGCGCCCCCGACGTCGCCTTCCCGCGGCTCAACGCCCTGGCGTTCTGGTTCTTCCTGTTCGGCTCGCTGATCGCGACCGCCGGCTTCCTCACCCCGCAGGGCGCGGCCTCCTTCGGCTGGTACGCCTACGCACCGCTGAGCAACGCTTCTTTCACCCCAGGCTCCGGTGGTGACCTGTGGGTGTTCGGCCTGATTTTGTCCGGTTTCGGCACGATCATGGGCGCGGTCAACTTCATCACCACGATCATCGCGATGCGCGCCCCCGGCATGACCGTGTGGCGGATGGGCCTGTTCACCTGGAACACGCTCATCACCTCGCTGCTCGTGATCATGGCGTTCCCGCCTTTCACCGCTGCACTGTTCGCCCTCGGCATGGACCGGACCCTGGGTGGGCACATCTTCGACCCGGCCAACGGCGGGGCGGTGCTGTGGCAGCACCTCTTCTGGTTCTTCGGCCACCCCGAGGTCTACATCCTGGCGCTGCCGTTCTTCGGCATCGTCTCCGAGATCATCCCGGTGTTCTCCCGCAAGCCGCTGTTCGGCTACAAGGGCCTCGTGTTCGCGACCATCACCATCGCCGCGCTGTCGGTGACCGTGTGGGCCCACCACATGTACGTGACCGGAGCCGTGTTCTTGAGCTTCTTCGCGTTCATGACCATGATGATCGCCGTACCCACCGGGGTGAAGTTCTTCAACTGGATCGGCACGATGTGGCAGGGCTCGATCACCTTCGAGACCCCCATGCTGTGGGTCCTGG
Source organism: Kocuria turfanensis (assembly GCF_001580365.1). Taxonomy (NCBI): domain Bacteria; kingdom Bacillati; phylum Actinomycetota; class Actinomycetes; order Micrococcales; family Micrococcaceae; genus Kocuria; species Kocuria turfanensis. Next base: position 101,758 of record NZ_CP014482.1, read on the forward strand.
GGTTCATGTTCACCTTCCTCTTCGGCGGCCTGACCGGGGTGATCCTCGCTGCCCCGCCGCTGGACTTCCACCTCAATGACTCCTACTTCGTGGTCGCCCACTTCCACTACGTCATCTTCGGCACCGTGGTGTTCGGCATGTTCGCCGGCTTCTACTTCTGGTGGCCCAAGTTCACCGGCAAGATGCTCAACGAGCGGATCGGCAAGATCCACTTCTGGCTGCTGTTCCTCGGCTTCCACATGACCTTCCTGATCCAGCACTGGCTCGGGGTCTCAGGGATGCCCCGGCGCTACGCGGACTACCTGCCGGAGGACAACTTCACCTGGATGAACCAGATCTCCACGGTCGGGGCGATGCTCCTCGGCGTCTCGATGATCCCGTGGTTCTGGAACGTCTACACCACCTGGCGCAACGGCACCAAGGTCGAGGTCGACGACCCCTGGGGCTTCGGCGGATCCCTGGAGTGGGCGACGTCCTGCCCGCCGCCGCGGCACAACTTCACCTCGCTGCCGCGCATCCGCTCCGAGCGGCCGGCGCTGGACCTGCACCACCCGGAGCTGGCCGCGGAGTCCCCGCAGCAGTCCCCGGTCGACGACGCCGCCATCGCCACGCGGAAGGAATAATTTTCTCGCTGCCAGGATCTTCATCGGTGCGGTGACGGCCAGGGAAACCCTCGTAGTGCTGCGGCACGGGAGGGGCGGATTGGCCCTGCAACCGAAAAGGGACGAGGCTCCTGCTGGTCGCCGACACACCACGGGGCTTCTCCGAAAAAGGGAGATGGCATGTCCGCTTCACCTCCCGGCCGAGTTCTACTGGTCGACGGCGAAACGAACCGGGCGCCACTCATCCAGGGACATCTGCCCAACGCCGGTGGTGAAGTTGCGCTACGGCACACCGGGACAGGGGCGAGATGTGGGCAAGGGTCACCACGCTTCCCCCCTAAAAGTACAGGTTTCCGTGTACTGTTAGGGGGTGGTTTGAGTATGCCTCCACGCCCCGCCAGGGCCAGCCCGGGGGCTGGAATGAGCCTGATCGAGGAGGACTATGATGGCCGCGGCTCTGGCGCTGAGCCTGTATCTGGCCGGCCTGGCGGTGGCCTTCGGTGCGCGGTCGTGGATCCATCGGCGCCGCACCGGGTCCACCGGTTTCCGCGGGTTGAGCGGGGCGCCTGGCTCTGCTGAGTGGTGGGGCGGAATACTTTTCGCGATCGCTCTGGTCCTCGGCGCAGCAGGGCCTGTCCTCGCCCTCACCGGCGCCGTGGCCGCGCCCCGACTACCAGCGGCTTTCACCTGGGCCGGGGCGTTCATCACCATCGTGGGGTTCTTCGGTGTACTGGCCGCCCAGGCCGGCATGGGCGCCTCCTGGCGGGTGGGCGTCGACGCCACCGAACGGACAGAACTGGTCACCACCGGGGCTTTCGCCGTGGTGCGCAACCCTATTTTCACGGCGATGCTCACCACCATGGCCGGCTTGGCCCTTCTGGTGCCCACCGCGGTCAGTGCAGCAGCCCTGCTGTGCCTGCTGGTGGCCGTCGAGCTACAGGTCCGTCTCGTCGAAGAGCCTTACCTGCTGCGCACCCACCGACAGGTATACGCCTCCTATGCCGCAGCCACCGGCCGGTTCGTGCCCGGCCTCGGCCGGCTCCGCCGCGCAACCCCGGGTAAGCCGAGATCCTGAGCGTGTCGTGCCACCGCCACTGGCCGGCAGTTCACCCGCCCGGGAAGCCCGCACCTCTGACGTTCCGCGCCACTGTGATCGGCCGTCGATGCCATCCACCTTTCGTGGAGGCGAAGCCCGGGAAATCATGAGCGTGCCCGGCAGTCAGGCTTCCGGTTCCCCGCAGCGAAAAGTTCGTATAGGTTAACTTTCTATGAGGATCGGGACGGGGCGCACCGGCTCCACGGGCGCTGCCGCCTCTTCCCCCGGGGAGCGGTGGGTGCGCCGGCAGCCGCTGCCGTGGTTACTGGGCCCGGCTTTTGTGGCCGCCGTGGCCTACGTGGATCCGGGCAACGTCGCGGCGAATCTCACTGCCGGCGCCCAGTACGGATATCTGCTGGTGTGGGTGCTGGTGGCCGCCAATGCCATGGCGGTCCTCATCCAGTACCTTTCGGCCAAGGTCGGGCTGGTCACCGGATCGAGTCTGCCCGAGTTGCTGGGTGACCGTCTGCCCCGGGGCCGGCGACTGGGGTACTGGGTCCAGGCCGAGCTGGTGGCCGCGGCCACGGATCTGGCCGAGGTGATCGGTGGGGCGATCGCCCTGCACATTCTCTTCGGGATCCCTCTGCTGGCCGGGGGCGTGATCGTCGGGGTGATCTCGATGCTGCTGCTGGTCCTCCAGACCCACCGCGGCCCCCGGTTCTTCGAGTTCGTCGTGACCGGATTGCTGGCGATCGTCACCGCGGGTTTCGTCACCGGCCTGTTTTTCGGCCCCGTGTCCTGGGGTGAGGCCGTCGCCGGGATCGTGCCGCGGTTCGAGGGCACCCCGACGGTGCTGCTGGCCGCGAGCATGCTCGGGGCCACGGTGATGCCCCACGCCATCTACGCCCACTCCGCCCTGGCGCGCGATCGCCACGGGCGCTCAGTGCCCACCGAGGCCTTGCCGCGGCTGCTGAGCGCCACCCGGTGGGACGTGCTGCTGTCCCTGCTCGTGGCCGGGTCGGTGAACATCGCGATGCTGTTACTGGCCGCGGGCAACCTCGCCGGGGTGCCCGGTACCGACAGCATCGAAGGAGCCCATGCGGCGATCACCGCCGCCCTCGGTCCGGCCGTCGGGATCGCCTTCGGCATCGGGTTGCTGGCCTCCGGGCTGGCCTCGACCTCGGTGGGCTCCTACGCCGGGTCGGCAATCATGGGCGGTTTGCTGCACCTGCGCATCCCGGTGTTCGTCCGTCGGCTGATCACCTTGATCCCCGCCTTGGTCATCATCGCGGTCGGAGTGGATCCGACCTGGGCGCTGGTGCTGTCCCAGGTGCTGCTGAGCCTGGGCATCCCTTTCGCTCTGATCCCGTTAGTGCGGCTGAGCAGCAGCCGCGCCCTGATGGGGGTCTTCGTGAACAAGGTGGCTCTGACCGTCGCCGCCTGGGTGGTGGTGGCCCTGATCGTGTCGTTGAACGTGGCGCTGATCATCCTGACCGTCGCCGGAGCCGATTGAATGGGCCCGGCAGCTGCGGTGCGGCACTCGGTAGCGTGGGTCCTATGGACTTGAGTGAGATCACCCCGGTCGCCCAGGACTATCTCAAGGCGATCTGGTCGGCCACCGAATGGGGCGACCCGCCGATCACCACCACAGCCTTGGCGGCACGGATGGGGACCTCTGCCCCCAACGTCACCGACACGGTCAAGCGATTGGCCGGCCAGGGGCTCGTCGAGTACCAGCCCTACAAGCCCGTCACCCTCACCCCTCAGGGGCGTGCGTACGCGGTGGCGATGGTGCGCCGGCACCGGCTGCTGGAGACCTTCCTGGCCACCACGCTGGGGTATCCGTGGGAGGAGGTTCATGATGAGGCCGAACGTCTTGAGCACGCCGCCTCCGACGCCATGATCGAACGCATCGACGCCCGGCTGGGTCGCCCCACGGTGGATCCACACGGGGACCCGATCCCCACCGCGCAGGGACGCACCCGCCGCCCGCTCAATACCACCCGACTCACCGAGGCGAAGCCGGGACGATACGAGATCATTCGTCTTTCCGATGCCGACCCACACCGCCTCACCCGGTTCCGCGACTGCGGCCTCGTGCCGGGTGGGGCTTTTCGTGTCATCGCTCAGGAAGCCAGCGGAACGACCGGTGTACCGGGGTATCACCACACCGCGATCGAGCTGGCACCGACGGAAGCCGAAGCCATCTGGGTGACACCCACCCTCAAGACTCACCGGAGCCTCTGAAAGCTGCGCCCACCGGGGAATGCCCCGGTGGGCGCCGCGCTCAGCCGGCGGAGAGAACCTCGACCATGCGCTCCGGGTGACGGGTTGAGGTCAACCAATACGGGGTGGGGTCCACGGGATCGGTGATCTGGATGCGCACCACCGGGCCCACGGAAACGCGGAAGTTCATGTAAGCGCGGGCGTCCAGTTCAGGGCCGCGCACTCTTTGGACGGCGCTGCCGCGAAACGCTTCAGCCTCACCCACGAATCGGCGCTCAATACGAGCGCGCCCCACTTGCAACGACTCCCCGGTGATCACGATTCCGGTGCTCGAGGCAATCAATGCCACGGCAGTGCCGCCGGCGACCACAGCCCCCACCGCCGCCCCGACCCACATGTTGATCGGAGCCAGGGCGATCAGACCCACCAGACCCGCGAAGAGCACGAGCAACCACATCCACCACGCGGCAGATAATCTCTCCTCGTACAAGACCGTTTTCGGGTCGACCTTCGCGGGAGGGTCCTCGACAAGTCTGTCCGGCGACGTCCCCTGGGCGCCGCGGGATTCATTGGGCGGGAAGGCGCCGAGCGTCGCAGGGTAGGACATGTTCCAATTCTCTCATGACAGCGATCCGGTGGACCGGCTGGTCTGCCATCACGGGGCGCAGACCCAGTGCATGCTGAGGCTCCTGGGCTGATCGGACAGTCCAACCGTGTGCTCCGTGGCACAGGCGATGGTCACCCCCCGGCATCCGTGGTTGGCAGAGTGGAGTACCTGATCTATCACCTCGCCCAGGACGGCCTGGTCCTTGGGGACCGGCTGTGCAGAGGGGCCCGGCGGGGTGACCCCCTCCTGCCCCTCCATCTCGTGGGCTTCAGCCCTCACCCGTAACGGGGAAGCTTCCCTCCCTTCATCTTCGCGACGGCGCGAAGGACACCCTCTACGTGGGGGGACGGAACCGTGCCGCTGCCCACGGAGTTCGACCCCCGAGACCGGGACGGTTCAGTCATGGTTCCGTCGCCCCAGAACTAGTTTTCGCGAGTGGTGCAAGACGGGATGCTGCGGGGCGCCGTGATCCGCTACGGCGGTGTGCGGAGAAGGCCCTCGCCGCGGTCGAAGAGTGAGGGCCAGCCGCGAGCCGGCTGGCCCCCACCAGAGCCCGATCAGTGCCCGAGGCTGGTCTTGTGGCTCACATCCTTGTACCAGTCCGACCAGCCGTGACCGTCCCAGTAGCGGTACTTGACCACGTGGTACACCTTCTTGTCCTGGTGGTGATTGACGTGGCGCCAGTGTCCCCCGCCCCAGGTTTCACCGCCGTGGTGGTTGAAGCTGTACTGGTAGTAGTCGCTGCCGTGCTCGTGGGAATTACCGTGAGTTGAGCCCCGCATAGTGGTGTAGCCCGGTGGCCTTGCTCATCGTTCCCGACGAGAGCGCGGCCACCGTGTGATCCTTCGAGTGAACCTCTCACAGCACTCTCGAACGGAGTCATCACGATGACCGCACCTCATATTGTCGACCCGGCCGGCCTGCTCGGTGAAGCCCTGGCCGACGCCTCCCCGGATCTGATGCGGCAACTGCTGCAGTCGATGATCAACCAGCTGCTCTCCGCCGATGCCGAGGCGGTCGCCGGCGCCGAGTGGGGCCGCCCGTCCCCGGATCGGGTAGCCCAGCGCAACGGCTACCGTCACCGCGACCTCGACACCCGCGTCGGCACCATCGACGTCGCGGTCCCCAAGCTGCGCTCGGGCACGTACTTCCCGGAGTGGTTGCTCGAGCGCCGCAAGCGGGCCGAGTCCGCCCTGATCACCGTGGTCGCCGACTGCTACCTCGCCGGAGTCTCGACCCGCCGGATGGACAAGCTGGTGAAAACCCTGGGCATCAACTCCCTGTCGAAGTCCCAGGTCTCGCGCATGGCCGGCGACCTCGATGAGCACGTGGAGTCCTTCCGACACCGGCCCCTGGACGAAGCCGGGCCGTTCACCTTCGTCGCCGCCGACGCGCTGACCATGAAAGTCCGCGAGGGCGGGCGCGTGGTCAACGCGGTCGTCCTCGTCGCGACCGGGGTCAACGGCGACGGGCACCGCGAGGTCCTGGGGATGCGCGTGGCCACGTCCGAGACCGGGGCGGCCTGGAACAGCTTTTTCGCCGACCTGGTGGCCCGCGGCCTCGGCGGGGTCCGCCTGGTCACCAGTGATGCCCATGCCGGGCTCGTGGAGGCGATCGCCGCCCACCTGCCCGGGGCTGCCTGGCAGAGGTGTCGCACCCACTACGCGGCGAACCTCATGGCCATCTGCCCGAAGTCGATGTGGCCGGCGGTGAAGGCGATGCTGCACTCGGTCTACGACCAGCCCGACGCGGCGGCGGTCAACGCCCAGTTCGACCGGCTGCTGGACTACGTGGGCGAGAAGCTGCCCCAGGTCGCCGATCACCTCGATGCCGCCCGGGTCGACCTGCTGGCCTTCACCGCGTTCCCGAAGGACGTGTGGATGCAGATCTGGTCCAACAACCCCGCCGAGCGGCTGAACCGGGAGATCCGGCGTCGGACCGACTCGGTGGGGATCTTTCCCTCCCGCGAGGCGATCATCCGCCTGGTCGGGGCGGTGCTGGCCGAGCAGACCGATGAATGGGCCGAAGGCCGCCGCTACCTCGGCCTGGAGGTCCTCACCCGCTGCCGGCTCGGCGTCGTGCCCGACGCCGGAAACGAGGTGACCACCGACCCCCTGACCGCGCTCACAGCCTGACCCCCAACCGGAGGACCGTTACACCACTACTCGGGGCTTGACCTTACCGTGCTTGTCCTCGGCGTAGTAGTACTGCTTCACCTGCACCTTGGTGTAGCCCTTGTCGCACTTCACCTTGAAGGGGAACGCGGCGTAATGCTTCCCCTGATACTTCTTGTAATGCGGCTTGTAAGCATCCACCTCACAGCCCTTCTGCTGCTGTTGACCCTGGGTCTCCACCGCGGCGGATGGCACCTGGGTGGTCGGCGTGAGCGCGGCTTGGGCCGGTGCACCGAGGGTGGCGAGGCCGCCTGCGGCCAAGGTGAGCGAGGCCATGGACAAAATAGCCTTGGAGAAGTAACGCCGGCTGTTGAGATTGGCGGTAGGCGTGGACGATGCGGGAGTGGAAGACATTTTGATCTCCTGGCGAGATGCGGGGATTGAGTGTGCCAGAGTCCCTGCCCCCGATGTGGGGGCTAATTCTTGGTGGGCCGACATCTAAAGCATGTCGGCCAGGTCGTTGCGCAACGTCCACCCGGAGGTTGATTTCCCCGGTACACCCAGGGGTGCACACGAGCCAATCCGAAGGCCTGCCGTACGGCGCGACGAAACTTACTGACCCACCAGGTTGTCGACGCGGTGTGAGACCCGTGGGTCCGGTGTGGAGTTGTCCAGAACTCCGTCCGCCCAGACCTCCCCCTGGCGCAGCACCGGCAGGCGGTGGGTGGCCTGACGCTGGCGCAGGACGTCCTGCCGAGTCATGCGAGTCCCCTTGAGCTCGGAAGACCCGGGTGACACCAATCTTTGTCGGGTCTAGAACGAGCTGGTTCAAACCGTTAGGGGCTTGACCCTAGCTCGCGATCAGGAGGGAGAAGTAAAATAAGAGGGCAAGACTGGCGTTGGTCCCGCCAAGGACCGGGAAGTATCTAGATGGACATTGCTCCCCGCCTGGGGCGATGTCAGGAGCTCGGGGGCACTGCGGAAACCGCTGTGCGCAGTGCAGACTGTGCGCGGCGGAGAGCTCCGGGGCTGAGGGCGTGAACCATCCTTTCGTGGATGGGCACGCCCTTCTTGCGTGTCCAGTCCGTTATGGCCGACACCCGCCAACAACAGGCCAGGCCCACGGGCGGGTGGCTTTCGGTGTGGGGATGACCCTCGGTCTCGACCCAGCCGGTCCTGGCATGAATGAACGAGGACGACGGCCACGGTGGGCCGCGCAGGTCCATCCTGGCTGCCCCACCAAAAGTTGCGGCGATGCTGGGCAGCTCGCCAGCCTCGAGAACGCTGAGAGGGCAGAGGCCGGAAGACGGGACCTGTAGCTGATGACCCCCCGCCACCAGGCCGGCCCCAGCGGGGCTGCCGCCATCCCGGGGTGCACGGAGGATCCAGCCGTGACGTCCTTGGCGTAGTCGATCGTCACCAGCCAGCCGCCCGAGATCCAGTACCTGGAAAAGTTGCTGGCCACCCACTGGCCCCCGAGCCACCCAGAGGCCGCGTATGAGGCGGTGAGATTCCCGGCGCAGCCCAGAAGGCCGTCGCTGAGACCTGCTGAGGGGCGGGGCCGATCCTGTGGGGCTGGGTGGGGTGCCCGGCAGGGACAATGGAGGCAACCCGCCTCCCCTTCTGCAGCGGCGGGTGAAGGAGATCAGCTCATGAGTACGAGAACGCCCGAGCACACCGGGCAGGCGCACCCCGGGCTGGGCAGGCTGGGCGGTCCCGGGGTGAGGCCGTGGCAGCTCGTTGTTGCCGTGGTGGTGGCCTTGGTGGTGTTGATTCTGGCGATGGTCTACAGCGGCTCGGGGGCCGCTCGTCTGGCGGCGGATCCGGGGGCGTTGGTGCGCTGGGGTCTGCCCGTGGTCGAGGTGGTGCACAACAGCGCCTTGGTCGTGGTGCTGGGTTCCCTGCTCTTCGCTCTGGGGGTCGTGCCGAAAACACGTGGTGGGTTCCGCCGCCGCGCAGACGGGCGCAACGGTGGCCAGGAGGCGGAGCACCCCCTGTTCACGGCCACGATGGGTCTGGCCGAGGTGGCGTCGGTGGTGTGGACGGTGGCTGCCGTGGTGGTGCTGGTGCTGTCTTATTCCGATGTGGCGGGGGTGCCGGTGGGCGGGGACGAGGCCTATGCGCAGCAGCTGTTGTACTACGCCACGGATCTTTCCCTGGGGCAGGCGCAGGCGGCGACCGTGGTGGTCGCTGCCGTGGTCACCACCCTGGTCTTCGGCGTCCGGGCCCTGATGGGGCTGTTGCTCACCTTCGGCCTGGCGTGCACGGCTTTGGTGGCGATGGCCCTGACCGGTCACTCCTCCGGAGGCACGGACCATATGGGTGCGGTGAACTCCTTGGGCCTGCACCTGCTGGGCGTGTGTCTGTGGACCGGTGGGCTGGTGGTGCTCGCCTGGCTCTCCCCGCAGCTGAGCGGATCGGCTGCCGGCACCGGCAGCCTGCCGGCAGGGGCCGGCCGCGGCGCTGGTGTGCGGCCTCAGGTGCCGATAGCCGCCGTGGTGCTGCGGCGCTTCTCCACGGTGGCCTTCGGTGCCTTCTTCTTGGTGTTTCTTTCCGGGACCATCAATGCGGCGGTGCGCATCGGATCCTGGGAACAGCTGTTCAGTCCTTACGGGCAGCTGGTGCTGCTCAAGGCCGCCCTGACCCTGGGGCTGGGTTTGGCGGGGGTGGCTCACCGCCGGTGGCTGATTCCGGCCCTGGAGGCGGGCCGTCTCACCGCGACGCGTGCCGTGTGGCAGCTGGTGGCCGGGGAGGTGCTGGTCATGGGTGCGGTCATGGGCGTGGCCGTGGCCCTGTCGCGCACCGCCCCACCGGTGCCCGAGGAGATCGCCCCGGATGCCACCCCGGCCGAGATCCTCACCTGGTACCCACTGCCTCCCCAGCCCACCGCCGCCTCCTGGTTCACCACCTGGCGGGTGGACCCGCTCTGGTTGGCGGTGGTGGTCTTCCTCGCCGCCCTCTACCTGTGGGCGTTCGTGCAGGTCCGCCGGCGCGGGGACTCCTGGTCGGTGCTGCGCAGCCTCTCCTGGTTGACCGGGCTGGCGGTGCTGTTCTACGTCACCTCCGGTGGGGTCGCCGTCTACGGGCTGGTGTTGTTCTCCGCGCACATGGTCGAGCACATGATGTTGACGATGGTGGTGCCGATCTTCCTGGTCCTGGGGGCGCCGGTGACGCTGGTGCTCAAGGCCCTGGAGCCCCGCCAGGACGGTACCCGCGGGCCGCGCGAGTGGATCCTGGCCCTGGTGCACTCCCCGTTCTCCAAGATCGTGACGCACCCGATCGTCGCCGGGGTGAACTTCGCGGCCTCGATCGTGATCTTCTACTTCACCCCACTGTTCGGATTCACCCTGCAGTACCACGTGGGGCACGTGTTCATGATCACCCACTTCTTGATCACCGGGTACCTGTTCATGCTCGTGCTGATCGGCATCGACCCGATCCCGCACCGTCCCGGCCACATGATGCGCCTGATTCTGCTGCTGGCCACGATGGTCTACCACGCCTTCGTCGGGGTGGCCCTGATGGGCTCCGACACCCTGCTGCAGGCGTGGTGGTTCGCGAACATGGGCCGGGATTGGGGCCGTAGCCCGATCGAGGACCAGCAGTTCGGCGGGGCCCTGATGTGGGGGATCGGAGAGTTCCCCACCGTCGTCGTCGCCGTGGTCGTGGCGATCATGTGGGCGATCGAAGGCAAGAAGGAAAACCGTCGCGTGGACCGCCAGGCGGACCGCACCGACGACGCCGAGCTCAAGGCCTACAACGCGATGATGGCCGGGCTCGCCGAGCGGGACGAGTCCACGAGGCGCCCCTGAGCCAGGACCACGTATGGAAGCCGTGACCTTCACGGCGACCTGACAACAGAGGACACACGACGCACCGCGGTGTCGACCCGACCGGCACCTGCCGCCAGGGCCTGTCGATGTGGTGGGGCTCTCGAGGGCCCGCACATAATGGGATCGCCGCCTCGAGCGGCTGATGAACTGAGAGGGGTGGAGGCGTGAACGCACGGGCGCACCGTCTTGCCCGCGGGTGGGCCGGAGCCGGGATGGCCACGGCCTTCGCCGCCGCCTCCCACGTGGCCGCCGGCGGTCAGGTCCCTCCGGTGTTGTTGGTGTTGCTGTCCCTGGCGCTGTCCGGGCCGGTGTGCATGGCTCTGGCCGGCCGGGTCCTCTCCCGCTCCTTATTGCTTACCGGCGTGCTGGTCAGCCAGGGCGTCTTCCACCTGCTCTTCACCGTCGCCGGATCCGTGACGACCGTGGTCGACGCCACCCACCACGCGGCGCTGAGCTCACCGCCCACCGGGCCGGCCCTGGTGCTCCAGGCCCAGGCTCACGCGGTGCACGGTGGCACCGGCATGCTGGTCTTCCACGTGCTGGCCGCCGCGGCCACCTACGCGTTCCTGCGCCACGGCGAAGTGGCCCTCGTGGACCTGCTCGACGCCCTGCGACTGCGCGTCCGCCGGCTGTGGCGGGTCCTGTCCGCCCCGGTCGTGGTGCACCGGCCCCGACCTGTTCCGCAGGGGCGCCCGCACGCACTGACGGATCAGTCGCTGCTGCAACCGGTGCGCTCCTACCGCGGACCACCGACAGCTCGTCGTCGGAATCTTCCGCTCCCGACCGGGCCCGCCCGGTCGCCCGCCGGCTGAACACCACCCCTGTTGGGGCCGGTGGTGGTCGTGGATTCGGACAGCAGACTCGACGACTCCCTCACGGCCGCCTCCGATCATCGGCTCGGCGGCCCTGTCTGACCCACTCACTCATTGCCCCTCGAAGGGACCCCTCTGCCATGCTGACCATGACTTCTGCTCTGCGCCGTACCGCCGCCACTGTGAGCGCGGTAGGCGCCCTGACCGCCCTGGGACTGGCCCCCGCCGCCGCCCATGACGAGGTGCTGAGCACCTCCCCCGAACAGGATGCGGTGCTGGAGACCGCCCCCGAACAAATCGAGCTCTCCTACAGCGGGGAGATCATGGACATCGGCCACCAGGTGCTCGTGACCGGCCCCGACGGGCAGTCCGTGACCGAGGGCCCGCTCGAGCGCGACGGTTCCCAAGTGATCCAGCCCCTGGCCGAGACCGGGTCCGAGGAAGGGACCTACCAGGTGGTCTGGCGGGTGGTCTCCAGCGACGGCCACCCCATCGAAGGCACCTACACCTACGAGGTGGGTGACAGTGTGGACATCACCACCCCGGCCCCCACCCTCAGCACCACCCCGACCGAGACCCCGACCGGTGAGGGCGCCGACAGCTCGGACAGCTCCGCCCAAGCCCAGGACGCGGCCGTACAGGAGAATTCCGGAAGCTTCTCCGGATGGGCCGTCGGCGCCACCGTGGTGGTGCTGGCCCTGGCCGTGATCGGGCTACTGGGCTTGATGTCCCGTCGCCGCCGCAAGAACTGATTCCCCCACGCCGGGCCGGCAGATGCTCTACAGCACAGGCCCCAGGAGTGCGGCGACAGCCGTGCTCCTGGGGCCGCCGCCGACCGTCCGGTCAGCCCGACGGCGCACTCTGAGGAGCACGACCGCTGTGAAGTTCGACCTACTCGTATCGCTGTCACCGCGCGGCGCCGCAGCTCTCCTCCCGGTGGGGCCGGGCTCCCCGCCACTCTTCTGCCAGGGCTGCCGGGCCGATGGTGGGCTCTGACATGGGCACCTACCGTTTCCTACTCAGCGGCAAGTGGCTGGGCTTCTTCCTCCTCGCCTGCGCCGCCGCCGTGGTCTCGGTGTACCTGGGCGGCTGGCAGATGGACCGCAACGACCACCTGGTCGGTGAGAACGCCAAGATCACGCAGAACTACCGCGCCGAGCCCCTGGCCGGTGCGGCCGCCGTCGAGCAGTTCGCCGCCCACGACCCTTCCCTCACCTGGCGCCCGGTCGAGCTCACGGGCGAGTACCTGCCCCAGGACCAGGTGCTGGTCCGCAACAGGCCGCAGGACGGCCGCGTCGGCTACGAGGTCCTCGTCCCGTTCCGCACGCAGGACGGGGACGTCGTGGTCCTCGACCGCGGCTGGATCCCCACGGGCGAGGCGGCCAACGGGATGCCGGACGAGGTGCCGACCCCGCCCGCCGGCCGGGTCACGGTCACCGCCCGGCTCCAGCCCGGGGAGCCGGCCGTCAGCCGCGGCGCCCCCGCGGGCCAGATCGCCTCGATCGACCTCGAGGAGCTGCGCGAGCGCTGGGACCGGCCGAACGGGACGGCGGCCTACGGCGAGGTCTTCGCCGAGGACCCGGCCCCCGCGGCGGCCCCCGCGCCGGCTCCGGAGCCGGAGACCGACTCCGGGCCGCACCTGTCCTACTCGTTGCAGTGGTACGCGTTCGCGGCGCTGTTCTTCGTGGCCTGGGGCTACGCCGCCCGCCAGCAGGCCCGCAACGACGCCTGGGACCGCCAGTTCGCCCAGGAGATGGAGCGCCGGCTCGCACGGTTCTACGACGAGGACGGCAACTACATCGGCGAGGGCGACGAGGAGCTCGTCGTCCGCCAGCTCGAGATGGCCGACGACATGCCCGCCCACCTCAGGTCGCTCATGCGCCCCCGGCCGCAGCGCCGGCGCTCCCGCCCCACCTGTGAGGACGAGGAGGACGCGATGCTGGACGCCCTGGAGGCGTCGGCCGCGGACCGGAGCGGGAGCCGGGTCCCGCTCCGGTCCGCGGACGAATTGCACTGACCCGCAGCGTTGTTGATGCACTCCGACACGAGACGGTGGGCCGGGACGGACAGTCTCCGCTCACCGCTCACGGCCGGCTCAGGAACTGGCGTCCGCCCCTCTGGTGCCCTGCCGGACAGCCTTGGCCGCCAGGAGATAGGCGAGGATCCACGGTTCGACGAGGTACCGGTGGCCCAGCCGCCGCGGCTGGGTGGCCAGCCGGTAGGCCCATTCCAGGCCCAGGGGCCCGAGCCAGCGCGGAGCCGATTTCTGGATCCCGGAGTACTGGTCGATCACCCCGCCGACGGCCGCATAGATCGCCGTGGGCAACTCCTCCCAGTGCCGGCTCAGGAACTCCTCCTGCAGCGGCATCCCCAGGCCCACGATGACGAAGTCCGGCCGGAACTCCTGGAGGGTTCCGACGATGCGGTCCTCGAGTGCGAGGTTCCACCCTTCGCCGGGCCAGCCCTCGACCGTGCGCTCGGGGTCCCCCGCACGGAGGAGAGCAACCGTGGCGGCGTTGCTTTCGGGGCTCGCGCCAATGACGGCCACGCGCCGCACGGGGGTGCTCCGGATCAGGCCGGGCAACCAATCCATGGTGCCGATACGGTGGCGCCTGGCGCTGAGCGGCCGCCCGGAGCACCACTTGGCCATTTTCAGGATGGGAAAGCCATCCGTCAGCACCACGTCGGCCTTGTCGTAGAAAGCGCGGAACGTCGGGTTGACCTCCCACGTGTAGAGACTGTGCAGATTGTGGCCGAGAATCACGGTCTTGCGCCGCTCCTCCCAGGTGGCCGCAATCCACCGGTGCAGCTCATTGGTGTCCATCGGTGTCACCCGGATGCCGCTGACCGGGATCTCGATCTCGCCCCGCTTGTCCGTCTGAGTCTGGTACTTAAGCATGTGTTCCCCCACTGGCTCGGCAGTTGCTGCCTCATCGATTGTTGGTCGGCACGTTCGCCCACCGCCGTGGGACTCCCAGATCCTGATTGGCGCATGGGACACGATCCCGTGGGCGCAGCATTCGGGGACACCAGCCCGTATTCCCCCGAATACCCGCCAACATTCACGTTAGCAACGACGGGCCTCCCGGTGTGCCCCCACTTCCGGGTTGCGCCGTCCCCCAATATGTACCTATTTGCATTGATATGCCTCCGTGCATCCAGCGAGGTTGCGCCCTGCAGAGTGGATGCTCTATTGGCGTCAAGGCGCTGTGAGGTCGCGTTGGGCGGTCTCGTCGAGCCAGTGCTGACAGCGCTGGAGGAGCATGACGGTGAAAACCATCAAACCCATCGTGGTAGACGTATCCACGTCTCTCCCACCCAGGTGCAGTACCCCTTGCCCTGCTCGCCTGCTCCACAGGGCCTCGGCGAAGCCCAACCGCTAATCCACCACATGTAAGGCAGTGGGTGTTGTGTCCTGGATGCGCAACCCCGCCGGGGACAGCTGAGGGCCCTGCCAGACACAAGGCCCCTCAGCGTTGCGTGGTGATCGTGACCAGCGTGGTGGAACGGGATGTCGATCAGTCCTCGTCCTCGTCCTCGTCGTCGCTCTCGACAAGCTCGCCCCGGACTCCTTGCCCTCGGGGAGGGCGAAGGCGAAGAGGATAAGCCCGGCCACCGGGTCTACCCACGCCGCGCCGGTCAGCGGGAAGAGGATCAGCCCAGTCAGAGTGGAGACGGACAGCAGCGCGCAAATCCCGGTCTCGGCGGCACCAGCCAGGATCAGGTCGTCCCCCAGGGCCGTGCCGGCCTTCTTCTTGACCGCGACCAGCACCGGCATGATGACCAGCGAGAGCACCGGGATGATGATGCTCACCGGAGAGGGGTCGGGGGTCTTGCCCTCGGATTGCCAATTGAGGGCCCGCGAGCCAGTCTCGGATCCGTCGGATTCTTCGGTCCGGGCTACGTCGCTTCTCCACATTATCGACGGGTGCCCCAGCCTAAGGGGAGCAAAGACTGGGGCACCCTAACGCCCGTGCACGGGGTGATGAGAACGGGGTGTTCTCACTCGCAAACTATGCCCTCACCGGTCCGGAAGAACAGCCCGTACAGCTACCAGAGGGCAAGTTATGGGGAATCTTCACGCCATCTTGAGGAAAACTATACAAACGACTTCGAAGTCAAAGCGGGAATCCTACGCTGAGCAGGGGCCACACTGCCGTGGGTGTCCTGATGACGGGGGGTCACTTCACCCCGTGTTGGCGGGTGAGTCCATCACCGGTCACGGCGACGACGGAAAGACACCGCAACGAGAGCCCCGCAGACCGCGACATCAGGCCCTGGGAGCACGGTTGCTCCCAGCGGGAACCCGGCTTCCTCCGCTACTGTCGAGGACGACACCTCCCGGCGCCGCGGCGCGGCCTGAGCCTGACGCGGGGCTGTCCGGTGAGCCTGCCCGAGTACCCTGAGGAGCACGACCGCCGTGGAGACCGACCGGCTCAGATCGCTGTCCCCGCACGGATCCGCGGCACCACCGGCCGGACCCGACAACTTGCAGTGCTCCCGCAAGGGCTGCGGCGCGGACGCTGCGTGGCGGATCCGCTGGAACAACCCGCGCATCCACACCCCACACCACCGCAAGAGCTGGCTGGCGTGCCCCGACCACCGCGAGAACCTCGAGAGGTTCCTCCGCGCCCAGGGCTTCTGGAAGGACACCGTCCCGCTCGGCCAAGGCGGGCCCGCCGGGCAGGACCGACCGTGAGCGACGACCGGTTCCAGCTCAGCGGGAAATGGCTCGACTTCTCTCTGTGGGCCGGCGCCGCCGCGGCGGTCTCCGTGGACCTGGCCGACTGGCAGATGGACCGCAACGACCACCCCCTCGGGTAGGAGGCGGTCATTTCGCAAGGGCATGGCAGGCGTCGCCACGGCGAGGCGGATATCTTGTTGGCGTCTCGAGCGGCCGATGCCGTTGCCCGCTCGCCCCGCCGGTTGGAGGCCCCCTGTGAAGCGCACCAGCACCGCCCTCGTCCTGGGGTGCGCCCTGGTCCTGCCCGGATATACCGGCAGTATCGAGGAAGCAGCAGACGAAGCATCCTCCGGATTTCCCGTTGCCGCAAACGGAATCAACGTCTTGGAGGCGGCCGTGTCGATGCCGTCTGAACACTGACCCCCGGGCGTGCCCCTAAGGCCATGCAGTCGAATCACCTGCCGGCGAACACATCGATTCCTGTCCTGCCCTTGAGCGTGCCCGTTCTTCCTCTACACGCTGAAGGCATGAAGATTCGATGAAGAAATGTGCTTCGTTCGGATGGCGGATGGCGGATTACGGCAGATATGAGTGCGCGCTGAATTTATCCTCCCGATATTCTCCGAAGCCACCGCCCGAGAGCCTCGATCGCTTTTCTTACCCTACGCGCGTAAACCGCCCACCGCAGCCACCGGCGGTCTCCCAGTGCTGACAGGCCGCCGCAGGCGTGCCGAGGGTGTGCATCTTCGGGCCCACCAGGGACTCTCCCCGGCCACGCCCCCGCTAACGGTGAACACCCTGACGTTCCCGCTCGAAACGAAGCTCCGCTGGGTCGGGAACACGGTGCTGAGCACCCTCGGCAACCAAGGCGACCACCCGATCAGCGGCCGTGACCAAAACGTGACATTAGGGGGTGGGCCCTGTATCGTCCTCCGCGTGCCGAGAGCTGATCTTCTTGGCGCCCCCGTGGCACATCGCCGAGTTCTGCCGGTGCCCGGGGTTCCTGAAGAGAAATCGCTTGGCAGAAGCGGGGGAACCATTACCGGTCCCGGTGTACCGGGGCCTTGGGGTTAAGCCGTGCAGAGCGCGTGCGTTCTGCGGCCGGGTGTCTCCCACCCGCATCCGACAGCTCACCTCGTAGGCAAAGGGAGGAATCCACCCATGTCGCTTTTCACGCAGAACACTGCCCGCCACCGCGCCGAGACCTCCTCGCGCGCCGTGCGCACCACCACCGTCGTCGCCGCCGCCGGCGCAGCACTGGTGGGCTCCATCGCTCCGGCCCAGGCCTACGCCGAGATCCCCGCCGCCTCCGGGTCCTCCTATGCGGCTCCGGCCTCGGCGATGGCCGATCTGGCCTCCTACACCTACCAGGCCCCGGTCGCCGCGCAGCCCGCCGCCCCCGCCGACCAGGCCCCGGCCCCGCAGCAGAGCGCCGCCACCTCGAGCGTGAGCCCGCAGTCCACCGCCACCACCGAACTCGCCCCGGCCGCCGGCGGCATCGTGGGCACGGCCATGCAGGGTGTGGGCACCGGCTACGTCTGGGGCGGGACCTCCTTCGGGGCCTGGGACTGCTCCGGATTCACCGGCTGGGTCTACGCCCAGAACGGCATCGACATCCCCCGCACCAGCTCCCAGCAGATCGCCGCGGCCACCCCGACCGCCACCCCGCAGCCCGGTGACCTGGTGTCCCAGAACGGTGGCAACCACATCGGCATCTACATCGGTGGCGGCAAGATGGTCTCTGCGTTGAACCCGACCCAGGGCACCTTCGTCCACTCCGTCAACGCCATGCCCGTCGACGGGTACTACACCTACCGCTGAGCCGGACTCGCTGCTGCGGTGCCCCACATGGTCACCGCAGCAGATCCCCGGACCGCTCTCACCCGGGGCCGGACCGCCTCTACCTCACGCGCACCTGCTGCGCCCTTCACCTGCTGCGGGAGTGCTCCTCTCCGAAAGCACCCCCGTCGGACATCGGTCGTTTCGGTGACACCGTCCGGGATCAGGCCTGCACTGGGGCGGTGAGTGATGCGCTGGGCGCGGCCTGAACCAGTTTCCGCGGCTAACCGGCCGACCACTTGAGTCCGGCGCCCGCGTCTCCACCGTCCAGACCCAGACCGATGTCCTCGTCGACTGCTCCCCGGGGGCGCCCACATCGGGGTCCATCCCGGCGGCGGCGAGGCCGTGCACGGCGGCCGGAACGGCCACCAGGCGGTCCTCGACAGCGTCAACGTCGGCTCCGGGCCGGTCCAGGTTTGCCTACGCTGAGCCGGTTCAGGCATCACATACTCCGGGTGCGTCCTCTTTGAACGACCAGCAAGGAGTGCGCACCCGGTCCTCACATCCCGCCCCAGGCCTGGATCTTCTGCGTCGTCGCCGTTAGCCACCGAGGACGCGCCTCTCCTGCGCTCGAGGATGCACACTCGCCGACATGTCCAGGAGTGGATGGTGGACGATCTTCCGAAGAAGGCCTTGCAGGAAAGGCTCAGCGCAGTGAGCTACTGTCCTGCCCGTTCATGAGGAGCAAGACCCTTTTTGGGCCTTTCAAGGAGGACGCATGGCTGGCGGTACGGACCCGGAGCGGGCGCGGCAGCAACGTGCTGCGCTGCTGGATCAGCACTGGGCGGCCGATGCCCGGGCCACCCGCAGGCGGCGGCTCCTGGCGGGCGCGGGCGCGGTGACGGCTGTCGCGGCGGTCGGGGCCCTGGTGACGGTGGCGGTGATCAACGATCCCCCGCCCCAGGCGCGGGAGGACATCGAGATCGCCGGGCTGCAGACCTACGAGGGCCTCGGCAACTCCCACGTGGAGACCGCGGTGGACTACGAGCAGTCCCCCCCGGTGGGCGGGGACCACGCCAGTGACTGGCTCAACTGCGGGGTCTACACCGAGCCGGTGCCCGAGGAGAACGCCGTGCACGCCTTGGAGCACGGGGCCGTGTGGGCCGCCTACGACCCCTCCGCCCTGTCCGAGGACCAGGTGGCTGAGTTACGCCAGGCCGTCCCGGACACCTACGTGGTGCTCTCCCCCTACGAGGACCTGGGCGCCCCCATCATGATCTCGGCGTGGGGGGCTCAGGTCGCCCTGGACTCCCCGGAAGATGAGCGCCTGGAGCAGTTCGTGACCAAGTACTGGCAGTCCCCCGACGCCCCGGAGCCCGGGGCATCCTGCACCGGCGGCATCGATGCCCCCAGCCGGGTCGCATGAGCACCAGCACCACCGGCGCCGCCTCCAGGAGCTCGGCAGGGCACCGGGGACGGTGGGTCCTGCTGGTGCTGGCGGCCGTGCTGTTGGTGGCGGCCGGCTGGGCGGTGGGGCAGCTGAGCGCTCCGACGTCGTCCACCCCGGCGGAGGGCAGCCCGGAAGCCGGGTTCGCCCGCGACATGCAAACCCATCACCTGCAGGCGGTGGAAATGAGTTCCTTGGTCCGTGACCGTACGGAAGACCCGGAGATCCGCCGGTTGGCATACGACATCTCCCGCACCCAGCAACAACAGGCCGGGCAGATGTACGGCTGGCTCTCCGTGTGGGGATTGCCCCAGGCCTCATCCCAACCGGCCATGGCCTGGATGGACGACGGCGACCAGAACCACACATCCATGCCCGGCATGGACTCCACGAGCCCTGGTCCGGACGCGCGAATGCCGGGCATGGCCACCGCCGAGCAGCTGGCCGAGCTGGAGGACGCCCAAGGCCAGGAGGCCGAACGGCTCTACCTCGAGTTGATGATCCCCCACCACCAAGCCGGAGCAGCCATGG
This sequence comes from Kocuria turfanensis, assembly GCF_001580365.1. NCBI lineage: Bacteria > Bacillati > Actinomycetota > Actinomycetes > Micrococcales > Micrococcaceae > Kocuria > Kocuria turfanensis. The sequence goes on from NZ_CP014482.1 coordinate 121,429, forward strand.
CCCAAGCCATCCTGGAGCACACTGACAACCCCGTGGTGACCTCTCTGGCGCAATCGATCGCCACCAGCCAGACCTCGGAGATCAAGTACATGGAGGACCTGTTGGAGAAGCGCCGCAACCCATCATGATCTCCGTTCGCACGCCAGGATCAGCACCCGTGGCCGGGTCCGCGCAAAAGCTGACGGGCCCAGACGTGAACCGGTTCCCATGCTCGGCCCAGCTGTGCGCCGGGGACCGGAATCCACCGGGGCTCTTCGGCCCCGATCCCCAATATCGCGGGCAGGTCCGGGGAGAGGCCGGCGTGGCAGGCCCGTCCCTCCTGGACCGGTCCTGGGCTCAGGGCCCGATCCGGACCTCGGGACCGTTCTGTGGCATGCAAAAATGTCCTCATGGCAGTCGATGCTTTCCGTGACCATGGTTGACCGCAACATGGCCGGGCCGGTCTGGGTCCCGTCCGAGCCGCCGAGCTTGGAGAACTTCCTGGCCCCCACGTTGCAACCAATTCCACTCATCCCGGCCATCGCGCTGGTGCTGGCTGTGTTGTATTTGGTCGGAGCGGCCCGGCTGTGGAGGGCACGCCGGCGGTGGCCGGTGTGGCGGACCCTGTGCTTCTTCGCCGGGTGCGCGGTCACAGCGGTCATCATGGGCGCGGGAATTGAAGGCTACGGGTTGCGCATGTTCTCCGTGTTCATGTTCCAGCAGCTGACTTTGATGATGTTCGTTCCCGCGCTGCTGGTCCTGGGCAGCCCGGGCACTTTGCTGCTGCGGGCTGCACCCCATCGCGGGCCCGGCGCCGTGGTGCTGCGCCTGGCCCTGTGGGGGTTGCGTTCGAGGTGGGGCAGGCTCGCCATCCATCCTGCCTTCTTGGTTCCGTTGTTCCTGGTCAGTTTCTACGGGGTGTATCTCAGCGGACTTGACGACCGGTTGCTGCCCACCTGGTACGGCCACATCGGGCTGGAACTGCTGTTCTTGGCCTCCGGGATCCTGTTCACGATCCCGTTGCTGTCGGCCGACCCGTTGCCGGCCAAACAAACCTACGGCAGTCGCTTGGCCGACATCGTCCCCGAGATGCCGTTGCACGCCTTCTTCGGCGTCATCGTCATGATGGCTCCGCTACCCGTCGTGGAGTTTTTCGCCACCCCGCCAGGCAGCTGGAACCTTGACCCGATGGCCGACCAGGTCCTGGCCGGCTCGTTGGCCTGGTCCTACGGTGAATTGCCGTCCGTGCTGATTCTGCTGTTCATCATGAGCCAGTGGCACCGCGAGGATGCGCGCAACGCCGCCCGCGAAGAGGCCGAGGCCGCCGTCAGAGGCACCCCGGATTTGGATGCTTACAACGCCTACCTGGATCAGTTGCAGCAGCGCACCGAGGACCGCTAACCCCTATGTGGACCGGCTGACGTCACCGGAAGCCGGCTGGGACGGCCAGGGACGCCGACACGACCCGCCGCCCCCAACCGTTCCCAGGTGCGTGGCCTGCCGGTGGCCTGCAGGGTCCTATGGGACCAGGAGAGGCCGTCCAGGGTGTGGAAGACCCGGGCGCCGACCATCTCGGCCAGTTCTCGGCCTGGTGCACATCCGTGGTGCTGATGGTGGCGGACCTGGAGACGACCGTTCGCAGGCCCGCATGGCGCGCCCGGAGACGCGGCAGCGGACACAGCCAGGGCACAGGGAAAGGATAAGCCCGGGACAGTCCGCCCTGGTCAAATGGGGGTGGAGGGGCCTGGAGTGCCCGGACCGGTGGGCGGGGGCCCGCCGGTACATCCGAGAGAAGGAGCCCACCAGCATGGTCAGCATCCACCACCCGACCTCGGGGACGCGGGGGCCAACTGGGGACTCAGGTCTCCCGCTGGTGAAAAAATCCCGGCTGGTGGGCGTCGATGCCGCCCGGGGTCTGGCTCTGGTCGGGATGTTCTCCATCCACATCTTGCCGGCCTGGGACCCCGAGACCTACGAGGTCACCTTGCAGTGGCAGCTGTTCGCCGGCCGGGCCGCGGCCCTGTTCGCGCTGCTGGCCGGGGTCGGGCTGGCGTTCTCCACCGGCGGACGCACAGCCCACCGGGGCCGGACGATGACCGCCGACCGGGTGGGGCTGCTCATCCGGGCCGTGCTGATCACTGTGCTGGGCCTGCTCGTGAACCAGGTCATGCCGGAGGACCCGCCCGCCTACAACATCTTGACCTACTACGGGATGTTCTTCCTGCTGGCCATCCCCTTCCTGCACCTACCCGCACGGACCCTGTTCATCCTCGCCGGAGTGACCGCGGTGACCGCCCCGGTGCTGATGCAGACCCTGCGCGGCGTGCTGCCCGCGATGGAGGTCTACAATCCCACCATCACCGGGGTGCTCACCGACCCTGGCACGGTGCTCTCCCAACTGTTGTTCACCGGTACCTACCCTGCGGCCCCATACCTGACCTACCTGCTTGCCGGCGTAGCCATCGGCCGGCTCAACCTGCGGTCCCTGCACGTCCAGGTCCGGCTGCTCGGGGCGGGCCTGGTCCTGGCTCTGGCCGCGTGGTTGGTCTACTGGGTGCTGATCATGCAGGCCGGCGGCTTTGACCAGCTGATGAGCTCCACCCCGGGACTGAGCCAGGAGCAGATCGACGAGATCATCATCTGGGGCCCCGACCCCGTCCTGCCCGACACGTCGTGGTGGTGGCTGCTAATCCCCGGTCCGCACACCAACACCCCGATCGCGATCCTCTATGGCCTCGGCTCCGGTGCGGCCGTGCTGGGGGCGTTCCTGCTCATCGGGCGGAAGGCCGGCGCCTGGTTGCTGCCGCTCAGTGCTGCGGGCTCCATGACCCTGACCCTCTACACCGCCCACCTGCTGGCCCTGGCCGCCATGGTGCACTACGAGGTGCCCCTCCTGTGGTTCCTCATCCACGCAGGCGGGGCGGCGGTGTTCGCGGTGGCCTGGCAGCGCGCCTACGGCCAGGGCCCACTGGAGCTGGCCCTGGCCCGGACCGCCGGCGCCGGGCGTGGGCTCGTGCTCACCTCCGCTCGATGCGAAGACTGAGCCCGGACCCAACTGCAGCAGCGGGTGGGTCCGTCGAGGCGGCGGTATCAAGAATGGGCTCCCACAACACATCCGCTGAACCCACAGAATGGGAAAGCGCCTTCGCCAGTCCCCTCTCTGTCAGCCTTGAGTGAGGCGACCGACCAGCAAGGACCTGCTGTGGGGCCGACACATTTGAGCCCGTGCTCAAAAACCATTCAGCTAGCCGTGGTCCTATTGCAGCGGCGCCCGGCGCCCGGACTTACTGGCCTTCCCTTCTGGCCCTGCCGTGTCGATACAACGTTCAGGAGAACCCCTATGACCGACAACACCGCACAACCTGCTGCTGCGGGATCCACAGCGCCCGCCCGTGATGCTGGAACGGCCGCCCTCGACTTTCAGGATTTGGTGGCTCCGGTTCCGAAAGCGGTGCGCAAAGATTCCGGCACCAACGAGGTGTCCCCGGCTCCCTCCACCGGTGCCCGGTGGGCGGCGGAGTTCGCGGGCACTACCGTGCTGATTTTCGCCGGGGTGGGCACCGGGATTTTCGCCACCCAGGTCATCGATTCCGCACTGGGTTTCGGGCTGGGGCTGCTGGCGGTATTGGTGGCTTTCGGGCATGTCTCCGGGGGTCATTTCAATCCTGCCGTGACCCTGGCGGCGGTCGTGGCCGGGCGCACATCACCCAAGGTCGCCATCGGTTACGTGGTGGCCCAGGTGCTGGGGGCCCTGGTCGCGGTGGGGCTGCTGTGGGCGGTGCTGATGACACTGATCGATGCCGCCACCACCGCCCAGGCTCTGGGGGCGGTGGCCAACGGCTACGGGCAGAACTCCACTTCCCAAGCCGGCTGGCCCACCGTGCTTCTGATTGAGTTCGTGGCGAGCACCTTGTTCGTTCTCGTGGTCCTGGGCTCAACCGCCCCACGGGCCAACGCGGTACTGGCCCCGGTGGCGATCGGGGCGACCTTCGCGTTCCTGCTCACCATCCTGGCGCCGTTCGACGGCGGATCGATGAATCCGGCCCGCTCCACCGGCACCGCGGCCATCGGTGGCGCGCAGAGCCTGTCCCAGCTGTGGCTGTTCTGGGTCGCCCCGTTGTTGGGGGGTCTGGTGGCGGGTTTGATCTACCGTGTGGTGGATTTGGGCCGCGCACCCCGCCCCGCCACTACGCAATCCACGGAAGACGCCACAGCAAACAACAGCACCGACACTTCCACCGCCCCGGAAGTGTGAGGGAATCGAGCAGTGTCTCGTGACGGGACGGTTCTATGCACCATGACGTCCCGTTGGAGCCATGTGGATCAACCCGCGCCAGCGCAGGCCGGCCGAGCGTCGGCGGCTGAGGACAGGTCGCGCGGAGTCCCCGGGAGAGGTGTATCTCATCTGGGGCTGTGATGTCTTGGGAGATCGTCTGCGTTGGCGGGGCGGTCAGAGAACACGCGTCAGTGACCGGTCGCCGTTTCTGGCCTGCGCATGGTCCCTGGGTTGCGGTGGGCGGTGCTGGTGCACCCCTGGTAGGCGGAGGTGGACGTCTGCTCCAGCACGTTGTTCGGCGTGGTGGGTCACGAGCACGACGATGCGGTCGGACAGTGCTGAGCGCAGGTCGGAGATCAGCGAGTCGGCAGCTGGTGCGTCGAGGTGAGCGGTGGGTTCGTCGAGGAGCATGACGTCGGCGCGGGTGAGCAGTGCCCTGGCCACGGCGACGCGTTGACGTTGCCCCCCGGAGAGCTCCCCGCCGCTGGGCCCAACTGGTGTGTCCAAGCCCCGGGGAAGGCTGTCCAGGAAGGGGCCCAGGCCCACACGGGTGAGGACCTCGTACATGTCCTCATCGGTGGGCCGATCGTCTTTACCCCGGGCGAGCAGGAGGTTGCCGCGGATGGTGGAGTCGAACAGATGTGCCTCCTGGGGGCACCAGGCGAAGCACCGCCGCAGCTGCCGGGCGTCGAAGGTGGTGCTGTCGGAGCCGTTGACCTGCCATGAGCCCTCCGCGGCGGGCAAGTGGCCGAGGAGGGTCGCCAGCAGGGTGGACTTGCCTGAGCCGGAGGGACCTTCAACGACGAGCCACTGGCCGCGTCGCACGGTGGCCTGGAGGTGGCGGAATGCCGGGGCCGGCGCCTGGGGCCAGGTGACGGCCAGGTCGGCCAGCGTCAGCTCTTGGACCTGAGCCGGAACCAGCCCGGCGGGGGGCTGAGGTCGCTCGTGACGGGTGGTTGTGGAGGTGACGGCATGGACCTTGCGCAGTGACTGGGCCAGCGCGGACCACTGCTGTACCGCATCGACCACGCCGAGCAGCGGGTCGATCAGGCCCAGAGGCAGCAGCACGAGTCCGGCGACGACCGGTGTGGAAATCGTGCCCGCCGCCAGGGCTTCGGCGGTGGTAGCCAGCATCAGCACGGAGGAAAGAGAACAGGCCAGCACCACGACGGCCTCGCCCAGGCCCCGCGCCCAGGCACTGGAGCGGGTCGACGTGTCCGCGCGCTGCTCGAGGTCGTCCAGCCGGGCGAGCATGTCCTCGGTTCGATCGTTGGCGCGCAGCTCACTGGAGGCGGCGGCCATCGCGGCGAAGCGGCGGATCACTTTGGAGCGAACGACGGTGAGGTGGCGGGCCGCCGAGCGATCGGCCAGCAGCGCCGCGGCGGGCCCGGCGAGCAGCCCGCCGAAAACGGCGACCAGGAGCGTGGGCACCGCGCTGGGACACAGGACCGTGACGGTGACGACAGCCCCCAGGGCGGTGCCGGCCCCGGCCATCGGTGGCAGCAGGACCCTTGGTGCCAGGTCACGGACCCGGTCTGCGGCCTCGACCAGGTGCTCCAGCGCCGCCCCACCGGTGGCCAGGGCCCGGGAGGCCAGGCCGCGGGCGGCTAGCCCGGCCCAGATCCGGGACCTGAGCTCGGTGGTGGCGGACAGGACGGCATCGTGGGTGGCCAGTCGCTCGGCGTAGCGCAGCACGGCACGGCCGATGCCGAAGAAGCGGACGCCGACGATGGCGACCATCAGGTACATGATTCCCGGTTGCTCGCTGGCGCGCACGATCAGCCAGCCCGACAGCGTGGTGAGGGCGGCGGCGAACAGGGCTGAGGCCGTCCCCAGGGCCGCGGCCCCCAGCACGCGCCAGCGAGTGGAGGCGATGAACGCCCCGAGCTCGCCCAACGCACCACCGGAGGTCTCGGCGAGTGAAGAATTGGACGCCTCGCCCTGGCGATCGGGCACCGGCGGCTCCTCCGGGGCGGTGGTTCCTGGCCGGCGGTGCGCCCCCTCCCCGCGGGGGCTGGCGGGCTGCCCCAGGAGCACTGTCTGATCGGCGAGGGCAGTGATCTCGGTTTCGTGGGAAGCCAGGATCACGGTTGTGGTGCCGCGCAGGTTGTCGATGAGGTTTCTGATGCGGTGCGCGTTGGCGGGATCGAGGTGGGCGGTGGGCTCGTCGAGGAGCAGCAGCCTGGCCCCGGCGGTGATGCGGGCCAGGCCCCGGGCCAGGCCCAGGCGGCGCAGCTCCCCGGGACTGAGTTGGTTCGGGTCCGCCTCGGCCAGCCCGGTCAGTCCGACTCGCGCGAGGGCGTGGTGGGCGGAGGCGGTGTCGTGGGCGTAGAGCTGGATCTCGTCGAGGACGGTTTCGCCGACGGTGTGGATGTGCTGAGGCACCCAGGCCACTGCAGCCGGGTCGATCCCGTGGATGGTTCCTTTTTGGGCTTCGATGGTTCCGGCGAGGACCCCGAGCAGGGTGGATTTGCCGCTGCCGCTGGGGCCTTCGACGCTGGTGATGGTTCCGCCGAAAATTTCGGCGTCGAGACCGGATACTGCTGGGGAGGCCCGTCCTGGGTAGCGCACGACCACGCCGCTGATCCGCACCAGGGGTGCCTGGTCCGCCGGAGTGTCCGGCCGGGGGTTGATCGTTGCGGGGTTCGATTCCGGCGGCGTCGTTCTGCGGATGTCGGGGGCCGGGGACTCGGCGACGATCTCCCGGGAGCGATGCAGGGCTGCCATGCCGTCCTGGGAGGCGTGGAAGGCTGCGCCGAGGTCGCGGAAGGGGGCGAAGCATTCAGGGGCGAGGATGAGGGCAACGAGCCCCACCAGGAGGTCGAGGTCACCGTAAACGAGACGCACGCCGACGAACACCGCCACGACGGCGACCGAGAGCGTGGCGATCAGCTCGAGCACCAGCGCGGAGAGGAAAGCGGTGCGCAGCGTCACCATGGTCGTGTGCCGGTGCTGCTCGGAGACATCGCGCAACGCCGCAGCCTGCTCCTCGATCCGCCCCAGGCCCACGAGGACGGGCAGTCCACGGGCGAGTTCGACCAGGTGGTGGGAGAGCCGTTGAAGAACGGCGGAAGACTCCCCGGCCTTGTCCTGGGAGTGCAGTCCGATCAGTGCCATGAACACCGGGATCAGGGGCACGGTGAGCACGATGATGAGGGCGCTGACCCAGTCGGCGGCCAGAATCCTCGCCCCGACCAGCAGAGGCACGGCGGCGGCGGCGGTGACCGAGGGCAGCACGCGCGCGTAGTAGTCGTCGAGGGCGTCGAGGCCGATGGTGCCCACGGTGGTCGTGGCGCCGACGTCGTGGCCACCACCGGCCATGAGGCCGGTGGCGAGTTCTCGGCGCAGCCCCCGCTTCGCCCGACCGGCGGCGCGGACGGCGACGACCTGGGTGGCCCAGGTGGTTCCGGCACGCAGCAACCCGGCGCCGATCCCGACCAGCAGAGCCCGTTGCCAGGCCGCCGTGTCATGAGCGATGACCCCGACGATGCCGCGAGCCAGGGCTTCGGCCATGCCGATCAGGGCCAGAGCCTTGAGCGCTCCTAGGAGGCTGAGGGTAAAGACTGTTGCAGAGCCGCCGGGGCCCAGTGGGGGACGTTTCATGCCTGCCTGTTCCCGTCCGCGCCTCTCCCCGGCACACCCTCACGTGGGGTGCCCGTGGCGAGTTTCGGGGCAACGGCGGGAAGGACGGGGTGGGGGGCGGGAAGATGGCCGGTGGTCAGGCGCCGGCGGAACACCCAGTAGCTCCAGCCCTGAGCGAGCAGCACCGCGGGCAAGCCGATGGCCGCCACGACGGTCATGACCCCCAGGGTGTAGTCGCTGCTGGAGGCATTGGCCACCGTCAGGTGGTGGGCGGGGTCGATCGTGGAGGGCAGGACCACGGGGTAGACGTTGGCGAAGATTGAGGTAAGACCGCAGAACAGCAGTGCGGCGGAACCGGCGAAGGCGCGGCCTTCCCGGCCCAGGCGGGCGCTGGTCCACCCGAAGAGCGCGGCGACGACCGCGACACCGACCAGGGGCCAGGTCCAGGCCGTGTCGTGGAGCACTTGAACGGCCAACACCCACACGGTGAGCGGCACCAGCGCAGCCGGACCGAAGCGGAGGAGGAACCGGCGGGCACGCACCCGGACCGGGCCCTCGGTCTTCAGTCCCAGGAAGGCCGCGGCGTGCACGAGGCAGAACCCGACCAGCGCCAGCCCCCCGAGCAGCGCGTAGGGCGTGAGCCAGGCGAAGGCCCCGCCGACGCGGTCGCCGTTAGCGTTCAGCGGCAGACCCGTAGTGGTCAAAGCCAAGGCAGCACCTAGCCCGAAGGCGACCAGGAACGACCCCATCCCCAAGGCCCGGTCCACCCACCGCCGCCACCGGTCGCTGTGGACCTTCCCGCGGTACTCGATGGACACCGCCCGGAAAATCAGCCCGACCAGGACGAACACGAAGGGGACGTACAGGGCAGAGAACAAGGAGGCGTACCAGTCGGGGAAGGCGGCGAAGAGCCCGGCGGCTGCAGTGATCAGCCACACCTCGTTGCCGTCCCACACCGGGCCGATGGTATTGAGCATCTGCCGGCGCTGGCGCTCATCGCGGGTACTGGTAAGCATGAGCATCCCCACGCCCAGGTCGAAGCCGTCCAGGAGGATGAACCCGGTCCACAGCACCGCGATGGCGATGAACCAGAGAGTGGGAAGCAGTTCCATGTCAGGGGCCGTTCTGTGGTCGTCGGGCTCAGTAGGCGAAGGCCAGCACGTCATCGCGCCGACCGGTCATGCCCTCGGGATGGGCGGGGTCATCTTCGTGGTGGGCGAGCTCGGGCATGGCCGAGGCGACCCCGCCGCGCACGTAGCGCACGAGCAGCATCGTCTCCACCACCAGCAGGACCGCGTAGATCAGCCCGAGGGTGACCAGGGAGAAAAGGATCTCCTCCCCGCTGACTCCCGGGGAGACGGCAGCGGCGGTGTACATGTACACCCCGTCCACACCACTGGGGTTGGGATTCGGGACGACCACGAACGGTTGCCGCCCCATCTCGGTGAACACCCACCCGGCAATGTTGGCCCCGAAGGGTGCCAGGATGGAGGCCACCGCCACCCACATCAAGGGCTTGGAAGCCGGGACGGTGCCCTTCCGTGTGATCCACAGCGCCAGCGCCGCGAACCCCGCGGCGAGCATGCCGAAGCCGATCATCAGGCGGAACCCCCAGTAGGTGACCTCCATCAGGGGCAGGTAGTCGATCTTCTGGCCGGCCCGTTGCCCGTACATGGGGTCCTCAGGCAGGTGGGTGCCGTAGGCGGCCTCGTACTGTGGGATGAGGGTGTTCACGCCCTTGACTTCGGTGTCAAAGTCCCCGTGGGCCAGAAACGACAACAGGCCCGGGATCTCGATGACGTTGGTCACCTGGTCACAGTCCTGGGCTCCCAGCGGGCCCACCGCCAGCACCGAAAAGCTGGTGCCATCGTGGCAGGCCGCCTCAGCGGCAGCCATCTTCAGCGGTTGCTGCTCGAACATCAGCTTGCCCTGCAGGTCCCCGGTGGCGGCGACCCCGCCGAAGGCGACGGCGGCGACCACCGCACCGATGCGCAGACTGGACAGCCACACCGCGTGGTCGACCCGGTCCCGCCCGGGAATATCGGCCCGCTCCCCCACAACCACGGCACCGGAATCGTCGACGGTGTCGATGTTGTCCCGGCGGCGCTGCCACAGCTGGTACCAGGAAACCCCAATCAGGAACGCCGCGCCCACTGCCACCGCTCCGGCCAGAGTGTGGGAGTAGGCCACCAGGGCCGTGTTATTGGTCAGCACCGCCCACACGTCGTTCATCACAGGGCGGCCGTCCACCATCTCCACGCCCACCGGGTGCTGCATCCAGGAGTTGGCGACGATGATGAAAAAGGCCGAAACCACGGAGCCCAGCACCGCGGTCCACAGCGTGGCCAGGTGCAGCTTCTTGGGCAGGCGATCCCAGCCGAAGATCCACAGGCCCAGGAAGGTGGACTCGAAGAAGAAGGCGAGCAGGCCCTCCATCGCCAACGGTGCCCCGAAGACATCGCCGACGAAGCGGGAGTACTCGCTCCAGGCCATCCCGAACTGGAACTCCTGCACCAACCCGGTGGCCACGCCCATGATGAAGTTGATCAGGTAGAGCTTGCCCCAGAACTTCGTCATCCGCAGCCAACGCCCGTTGCCGGTACGCACCCACATCGTCTGCATGAGCGCCACCAGCAGACCCAGCCCGAGCGTGAGCGGGACCATCACGAAGTGGTAGACGGTGGTGATCCCGAACTGCCACCGGGCGATCTCCAACGGATCCATGGGTTGTCCCCCAAGCCTGTTTACAGTGGTGTAGAAGTAATTCTACGAGTCGTAGAACTACTTCTACACCACTGTAGAACACGTGGGTCGGTCCGCTAGAATCAGCCGGTGGCAACCAACGAATCGAAACGTGCAACCTCCTTAGGTGACCTGGAGCGATCCATCATGGAGATCCTCTGGCAGGCGGACACCCCCCTGTCGGCTTACGACCTTCAGGACCAGCTCCCCCTAGCCACCGACAGCGGCCGCCCCCGCGCCGCCACCACCGTGCTCACCGTCCTGTCCCGCCTGGAGCGCAAAGGCTTCGTCACACGGGAACGCACCTTCCGCCCCCACCGCTACTTACCTGCGGCCTCCCGGGAGGAGCACATGGCCTCCCTCATGCACGAGGTCCTCGGAACAGCCAACGACCGGGCCGCCGTACTCGAACGCTTCGTCGGGGGCGTCAGTTCCGAGGAAGCACAAACGCTGCGGCGCCTCCTCGACGACCACTGAGTCCATGTGATCAGCGCCTCGATCGCCCTCGCGGCATTTGCCCTCGCCCTGGCCTGGCCCGTCCCAATCCTTCTCTCGCACGCCAAGTGGCCGACCTGCGCCCCCGCCACCGCACTGGTGCTCTGGCAGGCCGTCGCCCTGGCCGGCGGGCTGTCGATGCTCGGGGCCTTGCTCACCTTCGGCCTGACCCCTTTTGGGCCGGACCTGGTCACGGGCGGCATCAGCTTCGCCGCCAGCTTCTTGGGAGATCAGCCATGGGTGCCCGCAGGCCCGATGCACATCCTCGCGCTGTCCGGAGCAGTTCTGCTCGGCGGGCATCTGCTGCTGAACCTGATCGTCACGATTGTGCGCGCCGAACGCGATCGTCGGCGCCATGCCCAGCTGGTCCTGCTCCTGAGCACACCGCTGCCCGAGGCCCCCGGCACCCGGCTCCTCGACAACCCCGCCCCGATCGCCTACTGCCTCCCCGGGGCGTTCACCACGATGACCGTCCTCTCTGCCGGACTGCTGTCACTGCTCGATGAAAACGAGCTGGACGCGGTGATCGAGCACGAGAAGGCGCATGCCACCCAACGCCATGACATCGTGCTCATGCTATTCCGCGCCTGGAGGGCTTCCCTGCCCTGGTTCCCCATCGCCGACCGCGCCCACCGCGAAGTCGGGCTCCTCGTCGAGATGCTCGCCGACGACAGCGCCCGCCGGAGCGTCGACGACCGTACCCTCGCCCGAGCCGTCGTCCTTGTCAGCACCGGTGGATTCGCTGCTCCCTCGCACCGCTTCCAAGGCACCTGGACAGGAACGGCCCCTACCGAGGATGCTCGTCATCGCATCCTGCGGCTGGAGGCCACACCCCTGCCGACGGGGCAAAAAGCAACAGTCATCGGCGCAGCCGCTGCGCTCATCTCCGTGCCCACCATCTTGTTGCTCGCCCCCGGCCTCACCAACCTGTTCGACTGACCACAGGCGCGAACCACGCTGGCTGCCACGGCAACATCTGACCCACGACAGGGCGCCCTGACATCGGTATCTACCGCGTCACATGAGGTACCTCAGCGCCACTCTGCCGCCACCGAACCAGGAACCTCGAACCGGAGGGCGGCAGCTCTGCGCGTCATACAGCGTTGCGTCCCCGCACGACGCCGCATTAACGGGAGCGAAGACGTATCCTCAGGAGAATTGTCCGTGCTCCTACGCGCACACCAATGTTTGATGCCTGCGGTCCGTTGCTCGATCTTTCCGTCGCTGCCTGCGACGTCCTGGGGGAAACACCATCATGCCCCGCGACTCCTCTCGCCGCCCTGCCAAGCCCGACCTCCGTCACCGCGCCTCCTCGCCGGTGAGCGCCCTCGCCGCGTTCTCGGCCCTCGTGGCGCTGAGCGTGGCCGTCAGCTCGGGCGTCACTCCGGGGGCGGGCGAGGAACGAGGGGCTGCCTTCGGGATGTCGGCGGGCTCTTCGGCCTCCTCGGAGCGGTCGGACAGCGGGTGGAGCCTCTTCGCGTCGGGTCAGGAGCGGCAGCGCCATCCGGCGGCACCGTTGCGGCAGGACCGTTCCACCTCGCCCGTCCGGGACGGCACCGCGGGCAACGGGCCCTGGCGCCAAGGCACCGGCCGGGGCGACGGCGACCGGAACGCGGCCTCGACGGTGCGCCCGGGGCGACATGCACCGAGGCTGTACTCGGGCGAGCTTCCCGTCAACACCCTCATCGCCCCCACCACTCCCGGGGCCGTCCTGACCGGGGGCACCTTCGGGTGGCGGATCGCCCCCGATCGCGGCGACCGCGAATTCCACAACGGCACCGATGTCTCCGCAGCCGCAGGGCTGCCGGTCGTGGCGGCCGCCGAGGGCGAGGTGACGGCCGTGTTCTGGGACGTCTGGGGCGGCAACCGAGTGGAGGTCACCCACGCGGACGGACTGAGGACCACCTATAACCACCTCGAGGACGTCAGGGTGGCCACCGGTGACCGGCTGGCCGCAGCCGAGCAGCTCGGTTCCGTCGGTGCCACCGGAACCCGAGTCACGGGACCAAACCTGCACCTCGAGACCTGGGTCGACGGGCAGGCCGTGGACCCCCAGTCCTTCGACTGGGTCGACGGTCTCCGCGTCATTCCCGCCTCCCGCAGCAAGTACTCCTTGGAGGTGCCCGTGCCGGCCCCCGTGGATGACGAGACCACCGCCAAGAAAAAGGCCGCCTCGGACGAAGAAGCTGCCGAGCAGAAGGCCGCTGCCACCAAGAAGGTCACGAAGGAGCCCCAACCCACGGCCGAGCCTTCCGCTCCTGCGAAACCCAGCCCCACACCGGCCCCTCCACCGTCAGCGGCGCAAAAGCCCACGGCCATCCAGACCAAACCCGTAAAACCCGCCCAACCGGCACCAGCTCCTGCCCCGCCCGGCCCCACAACGGCACCACCCCAACC